>NZ_JAZHDB010000206.1:0-12028 GCF_036584575.1 Desulfolutivibrio sp. | reverse complement strand
CCGCCGTCGCCGCGACAGCCCTCGGTGACCAGGATGTCCGTGGGCACGATGCCCGTGGGATGGAACTGCACGGCCTCCATGTTGCCAAGGGGCACCACGCCGGTGTCCAGGGCGATGACGTGGCCGCCGCCGTCGTTGATCACGGCGTTGGTGGACTCGCGGTAGATGCGGCCGAACCCGCCCGAGGCGATCAGCGTGGCCTTGGCGATGTACACGCGCAAATCGCCGGTTTTGAGGCAGCGCACCACCGCGCCCATGCACCGGGCGCCGTCATGGATAAGCGAGATGGCCTCCACCCGGTCGTGGACCACCACGCCGAGCTGGGCGGCCCGGTTGTCCATGGTGTAGAGCACGGTGTGGCCGGTGCCGTCGGAGGTGTAGCAGGTGCGCCACTTGGCGGTGCCGCCGAAGGCCCGGGCCGTGATCAGGCCCTCTTTTTCCTTCTTCTCGACCTTGGTGAATTCCTTGCCGCCCTTGAAGTACTTGGATTCGCCGGGCACCACGCGGTTCCAGGGCACGCCCCAGGCGGCCAGTTCACGCATGACAATCGGCGCGGTGTCCACAAAAAGCCGGGCCACTTCCTGGTCGCAGCCCCAATCGGAGCCCTTGACGGTGTCGGCGAAATGGACGTCGGGACCGTCGCCTTCGCCCATGGCGCAGTTGCCGAGCGCGGCCTGCATGCCGCCCTGGGCGGCCGAGGAATGAGAGCGCCGGGCGGGGACAATGCTCAGGCACACGGCGTCGAACCCGGCCGAAGCCGCCTCGATGGCCACGCGTTCCCCGGCCAGGCCCGCGCCGATGCACAACAGATCGGAATAAATCGTCTGCATGGTTCGGTCCTTGTTACACGGTAAGGGTGAGGAAACGGATCAGGGTGATAAGCCCGATCACGATGAAGAACACGGTGAGGATATTCTCGAACTTCTTGGCGTTTTTGCGATTGTCGCGGCGGATGAACCCCCACTTCACGCCGATGCGGTAATAGCCGATGCCCACATGCAGTTCGACCATGGGCAACAGGACCAGATAAAAGATCATCCACCAGCCGCCCTGAATGCGGGCGGCGCTCTTGGCGGCGGTGATGGGCAGGTCGGTCAGGACCACCCACATGTGGATGGCGCCCATGATCAGGATGACCATGGCCGTGGCGGCCTGGACGACCCACAGCCAGGTGTCGGTGTGGCGCAGGCGGCGGGCATGGGCCGCCATCACGGTCTGCTGTTCCGACCGAAACGGCACCTTGCGGGCGGCCAGGACGAAATGGAACAGAAACACCAGGCCAATCAGGGGTCCGCCCACCTGGGCCATGCCCGTGGCTTCAAAAAACTCCGCCAGGGCGTTCATGGCCCCCGCGCCGAAAATGACGCTGGAGACCAGGATCATGTGACTCCACATAAAAAGGATCAGACAGGCTCCAGTGAGCATCTGGAGCCAGTCCAGCCAGGCGGAACACTTACCGATGGGCTGGGCTTGGGTGGCCAGTGACAGGGACATGGTTTCCTCCCGTGACGCGTTGAAATGGCGAACAAAAACCGAAACCGGTGTTTTTTAGATATTTCCGCGTTCCTTTGTCAACGCGATTACACATTTTATCCAGGCCCAACCAGGGCCGACCAGCGCACAAAAAGCCATATCCCCGCCAATATCAAGGTCAAAATGGTCACCGGCAATCCTACCCGAAGATGCGCCTTCCAGGTGACGGACACGCCCAGGCGGCCCGCCTGATCGGCCACGATGAGGTTGGCGATGGACCCAAGCAAAAAAAGATTCCCGGCCAGGGTGCTGGCCAGGGCCAAAAGCACTGCGGCCCGGGGCGAGGCGTCGGCGGGCAGAAGCAGCATCACCGCCGGGACGTTGGAGACAATGTTGGACAACACCACGGTGACGGAAAAAAGCCAAACGCCGTTTTTCAGGTCCGCCCCGCACCGGGCCAAGAGGCCGTGCAGTTGCTCCAGAAGCCCGGAAGAGGCCACGGCCTGGTTGACCACGAAAAGGCCCATGAACAGCACCAAAAGCGGCCAGTCCACCAGGGAGAAAAACCGGGCCGAGGTCAAGCGGCGGCTGGTCAGAAGCACCCCGGCGCAAAATAGGGCCGCGACCTCGCGCGGCCAGTCGCCGACCAGAAAGGCCGCCACCAAAACGAACAGCGCCGCTCCCCCCTTAAACGACTGCCAGGTATTGAACTCCGGGGCATGGGCGTCCACGGCCGGGGCCGTCATGCGCCAACGGCCGCGCCACATCCAGGCGATGGTCCCCCAGGCGGCCACGAGCCCGGCCGCGACCGGCGGAGCCGCCTCCAGGAAATACCAGCCGAAAGGGATGCCCGAGACCTGGCCGATGAGCATGTTTTGCGGGTTGCCGATGAGCGTGGCCGCCGAACCGATGTTCGCGGCGCAGGCCAGCCCCAAAAGATACGGCATGGGATCGAGGTCGCGGCCCCGGCAGATCTCGATCAAAACCGGGGTCATGGCCAGGCATACGATGTCGTTGGCCAAAAGCGCCGAAAGCCCGGCGGCGGCCAGGATGACCAAAAAAAGGAGCCTAGCCGGGGAACCGTCGGCCTGGGCCAGTTTTTTGGTGACAAAGGTATAGAATCCGCCCAGACGAAATTGGGCCGAAATGACCATGAGTCCGAATAAAAGGGCGATGGTGGACACGTCCACGGCAGCCCAGGCCTCGGCCGTGGTGACCGCGCCCCCGGCCAGAAGGGCGATGGCCCCCAGAAGCGCCACCCCGGCCCGATCCAGGGCCAGCCCGGGCAGTCCCCCGAGGATCATGCCCAGATAGACCACCACGAAAACGGCCAGGACGTATTCGCTCACCCCACCCCTCCGGGCTTTGCGCCGCCCGGGCTTTTACGCCCGGGCAACGCTCCCGGCAAGGGTTTACGATGGCGTATCCGCCAAAATCCGGGCCTCCTCGGGGTGGGCGCCAAGCCAGTCCACCTTGCCCGTCTCCACATGGTAAAACGCGCCCACCACCTTGATGCGTCCAGAACGGGCCATGGCCCGCAACAGGGGGCTGTCGGCATAGATGTCGGCTATGACCTGAAAGACGTTTTCGACCATGGCCCGCTCCGCCACCTCCATGTCGGGCGCGCCCGGATGGGCGTCCCGTACGGCCTTCACCGCCGGAACGATGGGGGCCACGGCGGCCGGGATGTTGCCCGGTTCCTTGGCGTTTTGGGCCACGGCGGTGACCGCGCCGCACTTGGAATGGCCAAGCACCACCAGAAGGCGCGCCCCCAGATGTTCGGCCCCGTATTCCAGGGATCCAAGCTGCATGACGCCCGAGACGTTGCCCGCCGTGCGCACGGAGAAGATGTCGCCCACGCCCTGGTCGAAAAGAATCTCCACCGGGACGCGGGAATCGGAGCAGGACAGGATCATGGCGAAGGGAAATTGTCCCTGCCGGGCCGTGACCTCCCGCCGAGCCATGTCCCGGTTGCGATGGGTGGGAGCCTCTGCCAGGAAATGGGCGTTTCCCTCCTTGAGTCGGGCCAGGGCCGCCTCCGGGGCGACCCCGGCCCCGTCCACGGTCGCCAGGGCCAAGACGGCGCTGAGGATCACCCCAATCACAGCCACGATGCCCACGATCTTTCTATCCATGACATGCCTCCCTGGAAAAAGGGTTATGCTCATGTCATACATATGCAACCCCTTTGCGTCAAAGCGCAATCCAGGCTTTTCGCCTCGTCCGCCCCACTCCGCATATTTCCATGGACAGCGAGGGTTGGCGCAGCTACATCGTGAAAAAGGTGCAGGCTTTACCGGGCCATGCATTGGCTGCGCCCCCATGTCCAGTGACGCCACAGGAGCGGCCCCATGCTCGAAACCGTGGTTTTTTTGTGCGGCGCGGCGGTGATGATCCTGGAGATCGCCGGGGCCCGGGTGCTGGCCCCATTTTTAGGAACCTCCACCGTGGTCTGGACCGGCCTTATCGGCATCGTCCTGGCCAGCCTGTCCGTGGGCTACTGGCTGGGCGGCCGACTGGCGGACAGGCGGCCCTCCCCCCGGGCTCTTGGCGGCATCATCCTTCTGGCCGCCCTGAGCACCCTGGCCACGGCCCTGTCCAAGACCCTGCTTCTGGATTTTCTATCCACCTACGCGGCCGGGCCGCATCTGGCGGTGATTGCGGCCAACCTACTGCTTTTTGCGCCGCCCAGCATCTTTTTAGGCATGGTCTCGCCCTACGCCATGCGCCTAAAGCTGGCCAGCGTGGGACAGGCTGGGCGCACCTCGGGCAACCTCTACGCCCTGTCCACGGCGGGCAGCATCCTGGGCACCTTTGCGGCCGGATTCGTGCTCATCGCCTATCTGGGCTCCACGACCATCCTGTGTCTGGTGGCCGGGATTCTGGCCGTGGCCTCGTTTTTGGCCTGCCGGGCCGACGCGGCAGGCAAGGCGGCGGCCCTGGTCCTGGTAATCTTCGGCGCGGCGGGATCGGCGTCCTACGACCGCTGGCTGGCCGACTCAGGGTTTTACGACGTGGACACCTGCTACAACCGCATCCTGGTTTTCGAGAGCCGCGACCCCGCAACGAACGAGCCCACCCGGGTCATGCTCACCCATCCCCGGCACGTGCAGTCGGCCATGTACCTGGAAAGGCCCACGGACCTGGCCCTGACCTTCGCCCGTTTTTTCACCCTGGCCGATTATTTCTCGCCCGGGGCCAGGCGCATGCTGCTTTTGGGCGGCGGGGCCTACAGCTTTCCCCGGCACCTTTTGGCCACAAACCCCGAGGCCGAAATCGACGTGGTGGAGCTGGACCCCGGGGTGACCCGGCTGGCCGAGGAGCATTTCGGGCTTGTCCCGGACGAAAGGCTGCGCATCTTCCACGAGGACGCCCGGACCTTCCTCAACCGCAACACGCAAAAATACGACGTGGTCTTCGGGGACATCTTCAACGCCCACTACGCCGTGCCCTTCCATGTAGTCACCCGGGAGGCGGCGCAGCGCGTCTTCGACGCCCTTTCCGACGACGGCGTGGTCATCGTGAACATCATCACGGCGATTTCCGGGAAAAAGGGACGGTTTCTGCGGGCGGTTCGGGCCACCTATGCCGACGTCTTTCCCACGGTGGCGCTTTTTCCCCTGGGCAGTCCGAACGATACCGAGGGCATGCAAAACGTGATGCTGGTGGCGAAAAAAAACGGACCGCTGCCGGACGCCCTTCCCAGCGACCCGGAGCTGGCCCTGTTCGTGTCCCGCAAACTCGCCGCCCCGCTTGCGGACGACGTGCCGGTCCTCACGGACGAATGTGCGCCGGTGGAGCGTTACGTCACGGCGTGGTGGTAGGCCGCTCCCCCCGCCGAGGGGGACCGGGGGAAATCATTTCCCCCGGGCGGGGTTTGGGGCGGCAGCCCCGATCTCTTTCCCCCTAAACATCCAGCTCCAGCCCCACCGGGCAGTGGTCCGACCCATACACGTCGTTTGCGATCCAGGCCCGTTTGACTCTGGGGACCAGTTCCTTGGACACGAAGAAGTAATCGATGCGCCAGCCCACGTTGCGGTCCCTGGCCTTGAAGCGGTAGTCCCACCAGGAATAGTGGCCGCCCCCGGGTTCGAACATGCGGAAGGTGTCCACGTATCCGGCGGCGGTGAAGCGGTCCAGCCAGGCCCGTTCCACGGGCAGAAAGCCGCTGGTCTTTTCGTTGGCCTTGGCGTTTTTGAGATCCAGGGCGGTGTGGGCGGTGTTGAAGTCGCCGCAGGCCACGATGGGCTTGGCCTGGCGCAGCGTCTCGGCGTGGGCCAGGAAGGCGTCGTAAAAACGCAGTTTGTAGTCCAGGCGCTCGGGGCCCCGGCCGCCGTTGGGGAAATAGACGTTCAGGAAGTGGAACTCCGGATATTCCAGGTGCAAAAGCCGCCCCTCGCCGTGGAACCCGGCGTCGGGCAGCTCCCGGTTTATGGCCAGGGGTTCGGCCTTGTAGAAGCAGCCCACGCCGGAATAGCCCTTTTTCGCCGTGGCGCTCAGCCACACGGTTCGGTAGGCCTCGGTATGGCCGAAATCGGCCTCGTGCCCGGGCTGGATCTTGGTCTCCTGAAGCCCGACCACATCCGCGCCGCTTTGGGCCAGCCAGTCCCAAAAGCCCTTCTGGACCACGGCCCGCAGTCCGTTGACGTTCCAGGAATACAGGATCATGTCAGCCCGCTTTGGCGGCCATGCGGCGGCCGATTCCGGCCCTCACGTCGCTGCGCTTCATTTCCAGGAAGGCCCGGGCGCAGGTGGGGCAGAACTGCTTTCCCATCTCCCGGGCGATGATGTCCAGGGCCTTTTGCGAGGCCATGCCCTTGCGGTAGGGCCGATCCGAGGTCATGGCGTCGAAGGCGTCGGCCACGGCGATGATCCGCGCCCCCAGGGGGATGTCCTCGCCGCGCAGGCAGGTGGGATAGCCATCCCCGTCCCAGCGTTCGTGATGGTACATGATCAGCGGCACCACGGCCGCAAGCGAGGCGATGGGCCGCAGGATCTCCGCGCCGATGACGGCGTGTTCCTGGATCTTGGCGTATTCCTCGTCGGTCAGGACGCCGGGCTTGAGCAGCACCGCGTCGCGCACCCCGATCTTGCCGATGTCGTGCAGGTTGGCCGCGATCTCCAGGTCGCGCAGGGAGTCGTCGGAGAGTCCCATGTGCCTGGCCAGGCGCAGGGACATGGCCGACACCCGGGCGGTGTGGCCCTTGGTGTATTCGTCGCGGGCCTCCAGGGCCGTGACCAGGGACTTCATGCTCCACAGGACGTGTTCGTATTCGTGCTTGTAGTGGCGATAGCTCTCGGCCAGAAGCTGCTCCACCACCAGGAGCATCTTCTCCACATCAAAGGGCTTGACGAAATAGCGGCTCACCCCCAGGCGCTCCCCGCGTTTGATGTCGCAGGTGCGATCCCGGGCGCTCATCATGACCACGAAGACGTTTTGCAGCTCCGGGGTCTGGCGCATGGACTCGCACAGGCCGTAGCCGTTGAGTTCCGGCATGTCCACGTCGGTGACCACCACGTCGGGCTTCTCGGCCAGGGCGATCTCCAGGGCCTGGCGGCCGTTCTCGGCCACCAGCACGTTCAGGCCGCTTTTGATGAAACTGTGGCGTAAAAGCTCGCGGATGAGCTTGCTGTCGTCCACCACCAGGATCTTGTTCTGGCGTTTGCGGTGCACGGCGTCCAGATGGTCGGAGATCTTGTCGGCCAGCATGCGCGGGGTGAAGGACTTGAGCAGATAGTCGTCCGCGCCGCTGTTGAAGGCCGTGTCCACGTCCAGGGGGTCGTCGCTGCTGGAAAGGACGATCACCGGCCGGTAGCCGCCGGCGCTGGATTCCTTCAGGCGGCGGCACAGCTCCAGGCCGTCCATGCCCGGGAGCTGGACGCTGGTCAGCACCAGTTCGAAGGCCGCCTCCGCGCACAGGGAAAGGGCCTCGGCGGCGTCCAGGGCGTGGCGCAACTCGTAGCCGCCGGGGGCCAGGGCGGCCCGGACCACATGGAACAGGGTCTTGCCGGGATCGACAAAGAGAATCTGCCCCCGGCGATGCTTGGTGACGTCATCGGCCGCGGGTCGGGTCCGGACGGACTCGGCCAGGCTCTCGATGACGTCTCCCAGGTTCTCCCGGCGCACGAAGACCGAATCCCCGCTGGAACTCCTCTCGGTCGGCTCCTGGGGAGAGGTGCGCAGCACCAGGACGGCCGGGGAAAGCCCCTGGCGCGCGGCCTGGGCCCGGACATAGGCGGCCACCTCGGCCTGGGAATGCTGGTGGTAGTCGTCCTGGAGCAACACGACATCCGGCTCGAAGGAGGTCATGGCCTCAACGATGTGTCCCCGATCCGGCTCGACGAACTGGTAGTCGAGGCCACGCGGCAAATAGAACTTGGAAAGAAATGTTCGGTACAACAGGATGTCAATGACGTTTAAAATCTTCATGCCGCCCGCCGGATGTGAAACTGTTCAGCGGCCCCCACCATCCCAAGACAACGACGCCTCGCCTCAGATCATCTCAAGAGCCGCTACCACACCATCATGACCGTCCGGTTTCACCTGGATACGGACATATCCCCCCAGGGACAGCGGTCCCGGATTGACCACCACGGTTTTCCCGATGACGTCCAGGCCCCGGGATTCGTGGATGTGTCCGGTGACGCACAGCGCGGGCTGAACGCGGGCAAGGAATTCGCGCACGGCCGGGCTGCCCACGTGGACGCCCGAGGGCAGAAGGTCCGTGGTTGTGCCGTAGGGGGGGGTGTGCACCACCACCACCAGCCGATCATATCCCCGGGCCAGGGCGTGGGTCTCCTCGATCCAGCGAGAAAGCCCTTCCTCGGATATCTCGCTGGGGGTGCTAAACGGCGTGGGGGTGGACCAGCCGATGCCCATGAGCCCCACCCCCGGGGCCAGCTCCACCACCCGGCGATGGATGTTTATGCCCTCGGCCGTGAGCCAGTCGTCGATTTCCTGATAATCCATGTTGCCGATCTGGGCGTGGACGCACGGATTGACGGCGAGCACGGCCTCGATGACCCGCTTCCCTTCCGGCCGATCCCCCCGTATGGTCAGGTCGCCGGTGACGATGACCCCGTCGGCCCGGGAGATGTCCGGGATGCGGGCCAAGTTGGCCACGTCCCCGTGGATGTCGCCCACGGCAATGAAAAACCGCTCTACGCCCGGCATGACCGCCTCCACCATCCGGTGTGGGAGGCCAAACCTCCCTCGCCGTTTTTTTGCGGGTGACAAAAGACAACGACTCCGGCGCACCGACTATGAAACCCTTGCACAAACTTTTCAAGTCATGAATTCCGTCGCGTCTCAAAAAAAAGCCCTGCGCGCCCGCCTGCTGGCGCAGCGAAACGAGCTGCCCCCCGAGACGGTGCGAAGGGACTCCATCGCCGCCACGCGGCGCTTTCTGGACGACGTTAGGGTAGCCCGGGCGGGGTGCATGCTGCTGTATCTGCCGCTCAAAAACGAACTGGACACCCGGGACATCTTCACGGAACTGGCAAGCCGGGGGGTGACGGTCCTTCTGCCCCGCTGCCGCGACGGCGAGGCGGGCGAACTGGACCTTTTCCGCGTCACCTGCCTGGACGAGGTCCGCCCGGGCCGCTTCGGCATCCTGGAGCCCGATCCCGGCCTGTGCCGTCCGGCCGGTGAAACGCCCCCGGACGTGGCCACAGTGCCCGGGATGGCCTTCGATCACCGGGGATTTCGCCTGGGATTCGGCGGCGGCTACTACGACCGGCTGTTTACCCGGCCGGTGATGGCCCGGACCCTGCGCATCGGCCTGGCCTACGATTTTCAGGTGGTGGACCGGCTCCCCGCCGAGGCCTGGGACCAGCCCATGCACGCCGTCTGCACCCCCAAGGAGATGACATGGATCAGCCCGTAGCCGCCATCGCCTTCCGCTTTCCCTCGCTTCCCGGGGTGCGCGTCGCCTTCGGCATGCGCACGACGGCCCCGGCCGCCGCCCCGGCCGCCACATGTGGCGACCCCTTCGCCGGGGGCAACATCTCCTACCGGGTGGGAGATGACCCGGATCGGGTGACGAAAACCAGGCAGGCCTTTCGCGACCTGCTGGGTTTCTCGTCCTGGCACGCCCTCAAGCAGGTGCATGGCCCGGCCATGGTCTTTGACCCGCAGACCGACACCCTGTGCGAACCAAGCCCCACCGAGGCCGACGGACAGGCCACTGCGCTCCCCGGGGCGGCGCTTGTGGTCAAGACCGCCGACTGCCAGCCGATCCTTGTGGCCCACCGCTCGGGGAAGTACGTGGCCGCGCTGCATGTGGGCTGGCGGGGAAACGTGATGGATTTTCCGGGGTCCGGGGTGGCCGCCTTTTGCGCCCGCTACGGGCTGTCCCCGGCCGACTGCCTGGCCGTGCGCGGGCCGAGCCTTGGCCCGGCGGCGGCGCAGTTCGTGAACTTCGAGGCGGAGTTCGGGTCGCGCTTTTCGCCGTATTACGATGCGGCGTCCCGGACCGTGGACCTGTGGCGGCTGACCCGGGACCAGCTCGCGGCGGCGGGGCTACAGTCCGAAAACATCTTCGGCATCGAGATGTGCACGTTTGCGTCGCCCCATTTTTTCTCCTACCGCCGATCACGCACCTCGGGTCGCCAGGCGTCCTTCATCTGGATCGCCGATGAGGACCGCAGCGCGTCGAGAATTCGCCGACAGGCCTGAGCGATGGCCCCCCCGGCCTCGGGCAACCCGAGAACCGAGCCGTCCACAAGCTGTCTTTGGGCGAGACTATCCAGACACGGCAGGCTGGCCGCCAGGGGCGGCAGATCGGCCAGTTCCGGCAGGACGGGCGGATGGACGCCTGCATCGGCCCGGTTCAGGACCAGGGCCTGGCGCGCAAGTCCCAGTTCGCGAGCCATCCGGGCGATGGACGCGGCGGTCTCCAGCCCCCGTAGCGAGGGTTCGCTGACGACCACCAGCCCGTCCACCCCGGCCACCGTCCCCCGGCCCAGATGCTCCACCCCGGCTTCGAGGTCCACGATGACCCATTCGTGGCGATCAAGGACGAGGTGCGCCAAAAGGGCCTTCAGCAGCGCGTTGGCCGCACAGGCGCAGCCGCCCCCGGCCGAGGCCGTTCCCCCCATGACCAAAAGGCGTTTGCGTCCGAGGCCGACCCGGCCCGCCCCGGCCTGATCCGGATCAGCCGGTCCCGGGAATATGGCGAGCTGGCCGCCCAGGGGCAGCTCCACAGCCAGGCGCTCGGGCAGGTCGCCGACCTCGGGGCACAGGGCCATGAGCCCCGCCCCGACGCGCTCGGTCACGAGATCCTCCCGTTCGATGAGCGGCCTTGGCAAAAGCGCCGGGGACAACCCCGAGGCCCGGCCCAGGGACAGGGCCGTATCCGCGTCGATGAGAAAGACATTGCGGCCTTCCCGGGCCAGATGGTCCCCAAACCAGGCGGCGATGGCGGTCTTGCCCACTCCGCCCTTTCCGGCGACGGCTATTTTCATGCGCTTCTCCCCATGAACGCGTCAGCGCCCGTTTTTCCCCGCCAAAAGGCGTCTCGGTTTTCCCTGGTCGTCGTCCGTCCCGGCCCGCCCCGATCCGGCGGCGGGCCGGGGTGAGCGCGCTAGGGGGTCAGGCCCAAGGCCTGGCGCTTGGCCGTGATCCGCGCGTCGATGATGTTCGCGGCGGCCACCGGGTCCGGCTCCACCACGAAATGCGCGCCAAGGACGCCTTCCAGGCCTTCCAGGGCCAGGTTGGCGACCAGGGGGCTGCCGGTGATGTGCGGCGGCAGTCCGAGGTGGGTCATGATTCCCGAGGCCACGGCGTACAGTCCGATGGTGGCCGCCTTTTCCGAGTACCATTCCGGGGCGCTGGCGGCCACGGGCAGGTCGGAGATGTCCACGCCCAGGGCGTTGGCCAGGACGGCGCACAGGTGGATGATCCGGGAGTTGTCCACACAGCTTCCGACATGCAGCACCGGTGGGACGCCAAGGGCCCGGCAGACCTCGGACAGGCCCGGCCCGGCCTGGTCGGCCGCCTCCGGGACCATGAGCCCGGCCTTGCCCATGGCCACGGTGGCGCAGCCGGTGACAAGGACGAGAATGTCTTTTTTGATGAGCTCGCGGCACAGGACCGTATGCACATGGTCGTGCTTGAGCCGGGGGTTGTTGCAGCCGACGATGCCCACCGCGCCACGGACCTTGCCGGCCTTTATGGCCTCAATGAGCGGCCCGGGCGTGCCGCCGAGCGCCCCCAGGATGGCCTCGTTGGAAAAGCCGGTCATGAACCGGACAGGCTCGCCCGGGATCTCCACCCGCTCGGGCTGGCGATTGGCATAGGCCTCAATACCCATGGCCACGACCTCAAGGGCCCTGTGGCGGGCGTTTTCGAGCGTGAACTCCATGTGGGTTCCGCCCGGGAAGCGGGCCTTGTCCGAGGTCGAGACGAAACGCGTCTGGTAACAGGCCGCCACGGCCGTCAGCGACGGCATGATGCACTGGTAGTCGACCACAATGAGATCCACGGCGCCGGTGATGATGGCCAGCTCGGTCATGAGGTGGTTGCCGGCCATGGGCACGCCCTGGCGCATGAGCA
>NZ_JAZHDB010000205.1:0-12162 GCF_036584575.1 Desulfolutivibrio sp. | reverse complement strand
GTTTTTTGGCGGGGGGTCCGGGGGGAACCTTTTTTTCAAAAAAGGTTCCCCCCGGGAAGTCTTACGCCCGGACCCGGGCGGCTTTGAGGCGTTTTTTCAGGTCACGTTTCCATTTCGGGCCGCCGTGCTGCGCCGCCAGGTATTCCAGGGTATGCAGCACGGGATTTTTGCGTCCGATCTCGTGTATGCAGCGGGCCAGGCCGATGCGGCAGGAGGGGCAGCCCACGATGACCGGCGTGGCGTCGTCGGCGAGTTCGGCCCGCAGGGTCGCGGTCTTGCCCGCGCGGATTTTGTTGTGGATCTGAGGCGAGGTCAGGGCGCCGAGTCCGGACTCGCCGCAGCAGCCCGGGGAGAGGCTCACCGGGGTTCCGGTGAGCGCGGCCAGCCCGGCCCGGTAGGCCTCGGGGGCCTTGGTGGGGGAGATGCCGGTCCATTCGGCGTGGCAGGCCGCATGGTACAGAAGGCCCGGGTCCGGGGAGTGCAGGGCGGGCAGGCGGGACATGAGGAACTGCGCCACGTCCTGGCGTTGCATGGGGCCGTCCGGCCCGGCCAGGTCGTAGCTTTCCAGGGCCTCGCGACAGGTGCCGCAGGCGGTCAGAAGCGTGGCCGGGGAAAATCCCTTGTCTTTGGCCATGGCCAGAAAGGCCGTGAGGGCCGAGAGATTGCGTTCCCGGTTGGCCGCAAAGGCCTCGGCCAGTCCGGACACGGCCAGGGGATAGCCGCAGCACAGGTGCGTGGGGGGGAGGATCACCCGGACGCCTGCCCGCAGAAGCAGATCCACGGCGGCCATGCCGATGGAGGCCTGGAAGAGCCCGGCCCCGCAGCCCGGGAAATAGAGCACGGTTTCCGCGTCGGCCGGGGTGTCCGGGGCCGCAAAAAGGCTGCCGCGCTCCAGGCGCAGCTTCTCGGACAGGTTTTTGATGCCCATGGCCGGGTTGGGGCCGCGCAGGACCGGATTGTACAGCCGGTTGCGCCACACGGCCGGGACCAGCCCCATGGCCTTGCTGTGGAAGGCCTGGCCGTAGGCCATGAGTTTGGCCGCGCGCGGCAGCCGGGCGGCCGGGTCTTCGGCCAGATAACGCAGCACCTTGGCCTTGATCGGATGGCCGCCTGCGTTTTTGTTTTCCAGGTAGGCCCGCATGTCCAGGGCCACCTGGGCGCTTTGGATCTTCACCGGGCAGGCCGAGGCGCATTTGCCGCAGGTGGTGCAGTGCTCCATGAGTCGGCGCAGGCGGTCGAGCAGTTCCGGGTCCGCCTCCCCGGAGCGCAGCTGTGAATAGTGGATGGCCTCTATGAGCGCGCCCAGGCTGATGTTTTTGTTGCGCGGATGGTGCAGAAGGCCCTGGCTCGGGGCATACATGGGGCAGACCTGCTTGCACTTGCCGCACCGGGTGCAGAACTGGATATTGGCCAGCATGGTGATGAGGCGTTCCTTCTCGGGCTGGGCCGTCTTTTTGATGTCGCGGATCAGCCGGTTGAACGAGAAGGTGTAGGGCTCCACATCCAGGGTCTTGGTGACCAGTTTTCCCGGATTGAAGAGGTTTTTCGGGTCCACGACGGATTTGTAGCGCTTAAGCGCCGCGATCTTGCGATCCTCCAGAAAGGCGATCTTGGTGATGCCGATGCCGTGTTCTCCGGATACGGCCCCGCCCAGCTTCATGACCTTGGTGAACACCTGGTCGGCGGCCTCCATGGCCCGGCGCATCATCTCCTGGTCGTTGGAGTTGACGGGGATGTTCACATGGCAGTTGCCGTCCCCGGCGTGCATGTGGTTGGCCACCTCGATGCGCGTGGCGATCATCTCGTTGTAGATTTCGCGCAGGGGGTCGCGCAGGCGGGGATAGCGCGAGGTCAGGTCGGAGAAGAAGTAGTAGGTCTGCACCTCCACTTCCGTGTCGCTTAAGTCCTTGGGCGAAAGCCCGCCGCGCAGGATGCGGTCGCAAAATTCCAGCTCCATGGCCAGGAATTCGTCCGAGGGCGAGATGCCGTGCAGCCTGCCCACGTTTTGCAGGGATTCCTTGTAGGCCCGGGCCAGGCACGTGAGGTTCAGCTCTTCGATGAAGTCGGAAAACTCCGGGATCACGTTTAACGGGATGACGATGTCTTCGTTGATCTTGAATCCGCTGGTGCGCTTGGAGATGGCGGAGAGCTTGTGCCGGTCCTCCCAGAAGATTTCGGCCTGCTTTTCGTTTTCGGCCACGAAGATGTCCACGTTCTCATACGGCGTGGCGATTTCCACGATATGGGCCACGGCTGCGTCCAGGGCCGTTTCGTCGGCGGAATCGAGCTGCAAAAGCAGCACGGAGATGGGGTCGCCCTCGTAGGTGGCGGATTTCTTGGCGTAGTTGATGGCCCGCACGTATTTGGGGCCGAATTCCTCCAGGGCCGATATCTTGACCGCGTCGCCTTCCTGGCGGATGCGGTCGCGCAGCCCCACCACGTCGCGAATGACCAGCATGGCGTGACGCATGGAGCGGCCGAAAAATTCCAGACACAGCACCCGGGAGTGGGGCAGCCGGTCGTGGAGGATGAACCGGGCCTCGGTGACCACCCCGTCCACGCCCTCCTTCTGCACCCCGGGGAGCCCTCCCAGATATTTGTTGGACACGTCCTTGCCCAGGCCCACGCCGCGAATCTCGTCGCCGCGAAGCGTGATGGTCTCCAGAAGGTTCCCGGCCGGATCGAAGACCTCGAAGACCGCCGTATCCTCGGGCATGATCTTGTGCCTGGGGTGGTCCTTGCGATGCACCTCGATCACCCGGGCGTCGGGCAGGACCATGGTGTAGGAATGGATGTTGTCCAGGGTGGTGCCGTATTCGAAGGCAAAGGGGCCGCCTGCGTTCTCGGCGATGTTGCCGCCAAGGGACGAGGCCGCCTTGGAGGCCGGGTCCACGGTCAAAAGCAGGTTTTTTTTCGCCGCCGCCGTAATCGCGGTCAGCGTAATGACCCCGGTCTGGGTGTGGAGCAGCTTTTCTTCGGTATCCACGGAGAAAATGGTCTTCATCCGGGACATGCTTAAAATCACCGAGCGGCGG
The DNA here is from genome assembly GCF_036584575.1 of Desulfolutivibrio sp. Lineage (NCBI taxonomy): Bacteria > Pseudomonadati > Thermodesulfobacteriota > Desulfovibrionia > Desulfovibrionales > Desulfovibrionaceae > Desulfolutivibrio > Desulfolutivibrio sp. Next base: position 9,127 of record NZ_JAZHDB010000205.1, on the reverse strand, counting down.
CGGGCCGGGATGGCCCCGCCGGTAAGCCCCGAGCCGCCGCCCCGGGGCACCACGGCGAATCCCATTTCCCCGGCCAGCCGGATGATGCCCTGAATGTGGGCCGTGCAGGACGGGGCCAGGACCAGCATGGGCAGCTCCATGCGCAGGTCCGTGGCGTCCGTGGAGCATTCCACGAGGCTGCCGGGATGTTGGGCCATGCATTCGTCGGGCAGAAATTCCGCCAGGCGCAGGATGACCCGTTCCTTGAAGCGTGTGTCCTCGTCGTAGTCGCGCCAGAAACGGTCCACGGCCACCCGCAGGGTCTTGGGGTAGTCGCCCCAGGCCGTGGGCCGGGCCGCGTCCAGGCGGGCAAACACCCCCTGGCGAACCTCTTCGGGATTCACGTAGGGGTTGTAGCGCACCAGGAAGCATTCGGCGGCCAGGGAGACGGCCAGTTCCCGGGCGTCGTCGGGCCAGGCGGCGAGCTCTTCAAGGGTGAGGCCGAAAACGCGGGGGGCCAGGCGGTCAAGGGAAAGGGATATATGGGGATTTTTCTCAAGCATGGTTACGTCCGGACAGGGGTTGCGGCGGCTGGCGGCCCGGTTGACGGCCGCCCTGGCGTATGTGGGGGAGGGTGACAGATAATGCCGGATGGCGGCTTTGGCAAGTGGAGCCATAGCCGCCGTCCGGCATGGGGAGGGGATGGGCGGACGCCCCCCGGATGGCCCCTGAAATTCCCTGTCGGGCGGTGTGCCGGGGCCGTGGGGGAGCGTGGGTTGGGGTGATTTCCCGGCTGGTCGGCCTAGGCGTCCCGTTCGACGAAGTACAGCGAGCAGGGCGTGTCCCGGGCCAGAACCGCCGCGCCGTCGCGCACGATCTCCAGTCCCCGGGTCAGGGGGTTGGAGCAGACGATCAGGTCGTAGCCCTGACGGGCCTCCTTGACGATTTCCTCGGCCACCCGCCCGGCCGCGATTTTAAGGGTGGCCGGAACGTCTGAGGTGCGTTCCGGGAAGGATTCGGTCACGGCCGCCTCCAACTCCCCCTCCCGGTCGGCCACATAGTCCAGAAATCCCGCGCGGGCGTTGCTCCCCGAGAGCCAGTCGTGTCCCAGGTAGTCGTTCCAGCCCGCCTCCCGGACGAAGAGGCCGGTGAGGCTCGCGCCGCGTTCGCGGGCAAGCCTCGCCGCCTCGTCCAGGGTTCCCGCATTGCCGTCGAGAACCACGAGAATGTTCATTACGGGAGCGTCCCCTTGACGTGCTCCACCACCAGCACGGGCTTGCCTTTTTTGATGTCGTCGCCGGGCTTGGCCTCGATTTTGAGCACCTTGCCCTCGGCCGCCGATTTGATCTCCTTGACCACGGTCTTTTCTTCCAGTTGGCCCTGGACGAATCTCTTCTCCTTGACCTCCAGGGAATAGATGGGGTCGCCTTTTTTGATCTGGGCGTTTTCCGTGGCCAGGATGGCCGTGATCTTGCCGTCCGAGGGGGCGCTGACGGCCACCGTGGGGACGATGAAGGCCATGTAGACCAGGACGATGCCCACCGCGCAGGCCACCAGGACCATGGCCGCCATGTCCTCGTGGCGATCCGTGCGAAACACGGTCATTTTCCCGCTTTTTTTCACTTCGTTGGCCATGATTCGACTCCTTTTTAGAATGAGGCTTCCTTGCTGACGAAGAGCATGACGATCAAAAGGGCCACTGCATACTTGACCAGACCGGCCATCAGCCCGACCTTGAGGGGCTTGCCGCCGGCGGTCTTGATCTCCCGGATGTCGATGTAGGCCCCCTGGCCGATCAGCCCGATTCCGAAGATCCAGGACATGACGTCGCGCATGAGGTGCAGGGTATTGGAGCCCTCGGCGCCCAGGCCGCCGACGGAGGACAAAAAGGTCATGCCGAAAAAGCCCAGCACGAAGATGGGGAACTTTTGCTTGAGGATGCGCCCAAGGCTCATGTGTTCGGCCTCGGCCTCGGCCCGCCAGTACCACATGGTGATGAAAAACACGACGAAGGGGATGGAAATGACCCGCACCACGTTCCATATCTCGCCGTAGGCCACGGCCGTTCCCGGGGCGATGGTCGGGTTGAAGGCCAGGCAGGTGGCCAACACCTGGCCGGAGTTGAGGATACCCGTGCCCACCCAGGCTCCGAACTGGTAGTCGGACATCTGCAAGGCCTTGCCGATGAACGGGGAGAGGAACATGGTGGCGATGCCGAAGCCCAGGATGGTGGCGATGGCCAGGGCCACTTCCGACGGCTTGGCCTTGACCGCAGGGGAGGTGGCGATGGCCGCCGAGACGCCGCACACGCCGCAGGCCGCGCCCATGGTGCCGATCATGGACCGGTCCATGCCCATGAGCCGTCCCAGGAGCATGACCACGCCGATGGTCCCGAAGACGAAGGTCATGATCAAAAGAATGGCCACGCCGCCGACCTTGAACAGGCTTTGGATGGTGTACAGCGACCCCAGCATGATGACGCCGGATTTGATGAAAAGCCGGGTGGTGCGGAAGCCTTCCTCGGCCCAGCCCGGGATTTTGCCGCCGAAAAGCACGTTGCGGTAGAGCATGCCCACGATGATGGACAACAGGATGTAGTTGAGGTGGACCACCTTGACCAGCCAGCCCTTCTGGCCGAACAGCACGGCGCTGTTCATCCATGGTTCGACCCAGGTGCGCAGCACGAAGAGCGTGCCGATCATGACCGCCAGGCCAGGCGCAATCCCGATGATTTTAGCCAGTGTTCCTTTGTGTTCGTCCATTGCGTCCTCCTATTTCACGATCAGCACGTTGCATGCGGCATATTCCGCCACCCGCGACGAAACGCTGCCCAGAAACAGCCTCTTCGCCCCGTGTTTTCCGGTGGAGCCGATCACCAGCATGTCGGCCCCACGCTCCGTGGCGGCCGCCACGATCTCGTCGGCCGGGCGGCCGTGGCGGATGACGATATCCGCCGTAAATCCGGCCTCCTCCACGGACTTGGCCACCTTGGCCATCTGCCCTCTGGCTTCGTCGGCCAGGGACTTGGCCACCAGGTCGCAGTTTTCCGGCGACAGTTCCTCGGTAGACAGGCATAGGTCCGGAACCACCGTCACGATGGTCACCAGCGCGCCCAGGGACTTGGCCAGGGTTGCGGCCGTCGCCAGGGCCTTGGCCGATTGGGGCGACCCGTCATGAGCCACGAGCAGTTTCATCGCGTCCTCCTTGTACGAGCGATTGCGTTGCCCGCCCCAAAGCAATGTCCACGCCAATGCTGTAACAACATTCAATATACTGGTATAATAGGATTTTTGTCTTCAGGATGGGGCCGTTCCTGCCAACTGCGGTTGGCGCCCGGCAAACCCGGGGCCGCAATTGCCTTTTCCCGGGCGATGTCGCACAAACGGACCAGACGAAGAGACGCGTGGCCTCGGCTCATGCGGCCATGCCACCCCCGCGCGTCCAGGGAATCCGCCTATGTCTGCAATCCGCTTTTTCCCGTTCCGGACGAATCCGGGGGCCGTCCCTCCTGTCGTCTTGGGCATCGTCGCCAGCCCCTCGTCCGAGGCCGTCCGTCTCTCGTCCTGCCGCCCCCCGGCCGTGGGCGTCCGGTGACCGCCTTTCGCAACCGCTCCCTGCATGCCCGGTTCCTCATCGGGCTTTCGCTGCTGATGACCGTGCTCGGGGCCATTTTCATCGTGCTTTTGTATTTCCACCTGCGGCATCAATTCGAGGCCGAGACCGAGGAAAAGGCCTCCCTGATCCTGGCCCAGGTGGAGGCCGTGCAGGGGTACATCAGAAGGACCCTGCGCCCGGTCATGTACGAGCTCCTGCCGCCGGACGCCTTTATCATGGAGGCCATGTCCACCTCCTATGCCACGCGGATGATCATGAGCGACTTAAACCTCTCACCGGACCACCATATCTACCGCCGGGTGGCGGTCGGGGCGCGCAATCCCGACTTCGAGGCCAACGCCCTGGAACGGGGCATCCTGGCGCAGTTCCAGGCCAATCCAGGTCTGGCCCGCTATCGGGACATGCTGCGCGAGGCCGGTGAGGATGTCTTCGTGGTGGCCCGTCCCGTGGTCTTCGAGGCGTCCTGCCTGCACTGTCACGGCGATCCGGCCCAGGCCCCCAAGGAGCTCCTGGCCCGTTACGGCGATACGCGTGGATTCGGGCATGCCGCCGGGGATCTGGCGGGGCTGGACATGGTGAGCATGCCCGTGTCCGGGGACATGTGGAAGCTGCGCGGGGCCACCATCGGGTTTGCGGCCATGTTCGGCCTGGGCATGGTGGTGGTGTTCATCCTCATCCAGTTTTTTTTCGACCGGCTGGTGGTGCATAATCTGGGACGGGTCAGCGAGGTCATGCGCCGCCACTTTCCGGGCGAGGCCGACGCCTCCCTGGGCGACGGCCGGGGGGTGCGGGAAGGGGAGATCGACGAGTTGTTGTCGGGCATCGAGGCCTTCGCCAGGCATCTTGGCGAGGCCAGGGCCAAGCTTGAGGACTACGCCGCCAACCTGGAACGCAAGGTGGACGAGCGGACGCTGGAGTTGCGCGTCACGGCCGACGAACGCCGCGCGGACGTGCGCCTTTTCGTGGATCTGCTCAACAGCCTGAACCGCAGCCAGTCCCGGGCCGAACTGTTGCGGGCCTCCCTGGCCATGGTCGGCACGCGGTTTGGCGCGGCCCGGGTGTCCTACGTGTGCTCCCTCACCTCGGGGCAGTACACGTCCTGGCCAAACGACGACGTGCCTCCGGACCTGCCCCCGGACTGGACCCGGCTGGTGGCCGAGGGCGTGGCCTCCATTCTGCCCGACCGGGCCTATGTGCCGGTGCAGACCTCGGATCTCTCCCGGGGGCTTCTGTGCCTGTATTTCGGCGGCCAGGTCGCGTTGTCCGCCCAGACCCAGGGCGTCCTGCGGGCTCTGGGGCTTCAGATGGGCATCGCCATGGAGAACCTGGACGCCCTGGACACGCTTTTGCGTCAGAATCTTCTGCTGGGCTCCATCTTCGAGGGCATTTCCGACCCGCTTTTCCTGGTGGACGAGGACTGCCGGGTGGTCACGGCCAATGCCTCGGCCGAGGCCCTGGCCGTTGCGGTGCGCACCGGGAAGGACGAACCCGATGCGCTCCTGGCCGCCCTGGCCGGTCTGGCCCCGGGCGACGGGCGGCCCTGCCCGCTCAAGGAGTTGCACGCCGAAAAGCCGCCCGCGCCGCGCGAATTGATCATGGCCGGGGAACGCTCCTTTTCGGCGCACATCTATCCCCTTTTCGACGAAGAGCGCCGGATCGGCCGGGCCGTGATCTATCTGCGCGAGAACACGGCGGAGAAGCGGATGCTGGCGCGCATGCAGCAAAACGAGAAGGTGGTGGCCGTGGGCAAGCTGGCCGCCGGTCTGGCCCATGAGATCAACAACCCTCTCGGGGTCATCCTGTGCTATACGGAACTGCTTCGGCACAACCTGACCGGGCGCCAGGAATTGGCGGACCTTGCGGTCATCGAACGCCACGCCACAAAGGCCAAGGCCGTGTTGCGCGACCTCATGGATTTCGCCCGCCCCCGGCGCCCGGCCACGGGGCTGTGCGACCTGGGCCGGGCGCTTACGGAACTGGCAGGCATCTTCCAGGTCCAGGCCCAGGTTCGCCAAGCCGTCCTGGACCTGTCCGTCGCGCCGAATCTGCCGCCCATCCTGGCCGATGCCCAGGCCCTGGACCAGGTGGCCGCCAACCTGCTCATAAACGCCCTGGACGCCCTGCCCGCGACGGGCGGCCGCATCGAGATGCGGGCCAGCCAGGATGGCGAGACCGGGGAGGTGGTCCTGGAGGTGGCGGACAACGGGCCGGGCGTTCCCCCGGAACATAAAACCCGCATCTTCGATCCCTTTTTCACCACCAAGGAGGTGGGCCAGGGTTCGGGGTTGGGGTTGGCCGTGGTCTATGGGCTGGTTCGGGACATGGGGGGACGGGTGGAGGTGGAGAACCGGGGTGGGGCGGTGTTTTCCGTGCGTTTCCCGGCGGCCCGCGCCGAGGGCGGGGCCGACGGGGGCGGGGAGGACGGAACATGAGCGGACGCGAGGCCATTTTGGTGGTGGACGACCAGCCCGACTTCACGCGCGGCATGGCCCGGCTGCTGGCGGCCCCGTTTCCGGGTTTGGACATTTTGCAGGCCGTTTCCGGGGAGGCCGCCCTGGCCCTTGCGCGAAAGCATCCGGTGCGGGCGCTGGTGACCGATCTGCGCATGCCGGGCATGTCGGGGCTCGATCTTCTGAATAAGGCCCTGCTTCACGACCCCACCCTGAGCGTGGTGCTTCTGACCGGGCATGGCGACATCGAAACCGCTGTGGCGGCGCTGAAATCCGGGGCCTACGATTTCCTGACCAAACCCGTGGAGACGGAGCGGCTGGTGGCCGTCCTTTCCAAAGCCCTGGAGCGGTCGCGGCTTTTGACGGAAAACATCCGCCTGCGCTCCCTGGTCACCTCGGCGGCCGAGGCCCCGGGCCTGGCCGGGATGCTCGGCGAGAGCCCGGCCATGCGCCGGGTCAAGGAGACGCTTTCCGCCGTGGCCGCCTCGGACTATACCGTGCTCATCCGGGGGGAATCCGGCACGGGAAAGGAACTGGCGGCCCGGGCCGTGCATGACCTGTCGCGCCGGGCCAGGGGGCCGTATCTGTCGGTCAACTGCCCGGCCATCCCGGACCAGCTTCTGGAGAGCGAGCTTTTCGGCCACGTCAGGGGGGCGTTCACCGGGGCCGAGCGGGACCGCAAGGGCCTGTTCCTCACGGCCGGCGGCGGCACCCTGGTCCTGGACGAGATCGGCGACATCTCCCACGGCATCCAGACCAAGCTCTTGCGCGTGTTGCAGGAACGCGAGATCCGCCCCGTGGGGTCGAGCCGCTCCCAGGCCGTGGACACCAGGGTGGTGGCCTCCACCAACCGCAACCTGGAGGCCCACATCCGCGACGGCGCCTTTCGCGAGGATCTGTTTTACCGTTTAAACGTCCTCACCGTGCATCTGCCGCCCTTGCGCGAGCGCCGCGAGGACATCCCGCTGCTCACCCGGGCCTTTCTGTCCCGGTCCCTGGCGGAAATGGGCCTGCCCCAAAAAGAAATGTCCCCTGAGGCCCTGGCCCACCTGTGCGCCAGGGATTGGCCCGGAAACGTGCGGGAGCTGCTCAACTTCGTGCGCCGCCTGGCCGTCTTCGGACAGAACCCGGACATCGACCTGAGCCTGGTGCTCTTCGTGGAGAACCGTTCCCAGGCCGCCACGGCCCGCGACGAAGACCTCTCGCCCTATCTGGTGGCCAAGGCCCGGGTGGTGGATGGCTTCACCAAGGCCTATGTGGAGGAGTTGCTGCGCCGCACCGGGGGCAACGTTTCCGAGGCCGCGCGCATAAGCGGCCTGGAGCGGGTCTCCCTGCAAAAGATCCTGCGGCGGCTGTCCATCGAGGCGGCCGGATTTCGCTGACCTGCCGCAATCCCGGGCCCGGCCATTGCCCCGGGGCGCGACTTCCGGTAGGTATGCAAAGCCTCGCCTATCCCATGCCGCTGCCGTTTTTCCAGGAGATCCCATGGCCATCCGCCCCGTTGTCCCTGCCGTCCTTTTTGTCGCCCTGGCCCTGTTCAGCCTTGCCGCCGTCCCCGGGCAGGCCGCTCCGCCCGCCGCAAAAGGCGCAGGCGCCGTGGAGGCCCCGCCGACGCTGCGGGCCTCGGCCGTCCTGCCCGCCGCCATGCTCACGGCCCCCAACTGCCGGGTGGACGAGACCGTGCGCAATGACGGCTACTTGAACACCTACACCCTGCACACCCCCCAAGGCGATCTGAAGGTGCTCTCCACGGCCCTTCTGGGCATCCGGCTTCAGGAGTGCGCGGCCATCGTGGCCATGGACAAGGTTGCGCCTGCCGGACAGTTCGGCGACGCCGTGAAGGAAAAGGGGAAAAATACGGTCAAGGGCGCGGTGAGTCTGGTGACCAGTCCGCTCAAAACCGTTGGCGGAGCCCTGTCGGGCGTGGGCAAGATGTTTCAGCGCGCCGAGGAAAGCCTGGTGGAAAGCAAGGCCAGCAAATACGAGGACAACCCCGCCGCCGCCGCCCTGGGCTATTCCCGCTCCAAGCGCGAGATCGCCAAGCGTTTCGGCGTGGACCCCTATTCCACCAACCCCTTTCTCAAGGAGCGTCTGGACAGGCTGGCCGGGGCGGACTTCGCCGGGAGCCTGCTGGCCACCGGGGCCAGCGCGGCCGTGCCCGGGGCCGTGGGCGTGGGCGTGTCCGTGGCTGGAACCAGCAAATGGCTCACGGACATGGATGTGGCCATGCCGCCCGCCGACCTGCGGCGCATGAACCGCGACAAGCTGACGGCCATGGGCGTGCCCGCTGATCTGGCCGAGGCCTTCATCGACAACACCGAGCTTTCTCCAGTGCATCAGAGCATCCTGGTCTCCGCCCTGGCGTCCATGTCCCGCACGGCGAACCGCGAGGCGTTCATCGCCTTCTGCCTGTCCACGGATTCCGAGGATCTGGCCCTTTTCCGGGAACGCATGGCGCTTATGTTCTCCTCCTACGACACCCGCAAGGAGCACATCGTGCGCTTCGAGCGGGTGGGCCGCTTCGTGGCCGGACGCGCCCAGTCCGGGAACCTGATTTTCTGCTTCCCCCTGGACAGGCTGGTCTGGACGCAATCCACGGCCTCCCTGGCGCAAAAACTTCATGAGTCCCTGCCCGGGCGCAACGCCGCAAGGGCCGAATTCTGGATCAGCGGCGGCGTCACCCCCCTGGCCGCCAAGTCCCTGGCCGCCCTGGGCATCACCCCGCATCCGGACGCGGCGGCCTTCCTGCTCGGCATGGCGAGGTAGATTGAGGGGGAGAGCCTCCGGCAGCCAGGGAGAACCTTTTTTTCAAAAAAGGTTCTCCCTGGACCCTCTCCAAAAAACCTCGTCGCGCTTCGCGTTCGCGTGTGAAACAGTGGCTTTTTCGTCCCTGTGTTTGCGGCGCGTAGCGCCGCAAACACAGGGACGGGAGCACGTCACGCTTCGCGTCCGCGCTCGGGAGCACTCACGTTCTCCGGCCAACCTGACTTTCGTTGGCGTTTCCCGAACAGCGTAGCTGTTCGGGAAACGCCAACGATGTCAGGGGGTCCGGGGGAAATGATTTCCCCCGGGCGGGGTACGGG
>NZ_JAZHDB010000204.1:0-12172 GCF_036584575.1 Desulfolutivibrio sp. | reverse complement strand
ACAACTACCGCGTGGCCCTGCTCAACTCCAAGAACGCCTGGCGCATCCTGGGCCACCCTTTTGAAAAAGGGGGTTCCCTCCCGAACCCTCCCTCCCCGAAAACTTTTGGCAAGTATCCTTTGGCACGACGTTTCTCCGTTCCATCTTCCGCCCTGTTTAAGGAGCGACTTTCCTTAAGCCGAATGGACAGGCAATCACTACGGTTTCAAGGACCAGAAAAAATTGTCTGATATCGCATCGATTTGCCTAAATATGTGCTTTTTGCGATTACGATGTTAAATCTATGGTTCAGGAAAATGTGCCTCAACTTCATCTTTTACTACATCATACATTTTTATCTCATCATCTTGATAATAAAAAACTTTGCCATGGCTGTTTCCTGAGTCTGTTTTCATCGAACTTAAATGGCTTTTAATTCGTCCTCTGTCACCAATGAAAAATAGAGATGTCTCGCATGAACATTCATTTTCTAAGTCGGACAGCAAAACCTTTCCATACTTCTTCTCAATCGTGCGAAAGGCCTGGACTATCTTATTGTTTATTTGATTTGGCTTACAAGCCCAGCCTTTTACTTTATAAAGTTTTTTAAAATCCTTATTTGATTCAGCAATGTCATGCTGGATAGCAATAGAACGATTTATCCGTTGAGATTGATTACCGCTTGAGTCATATTTTGTGTGACAAGATTTGCATATGAACTTGAATGTGCTTGAAAGAGGAAGGTGAGCATTGAGTATTTTCTGTTCAAGTTCATTGAGATCAGGGATGCTTATGATATTTCCATTGACATGATCCATCAAGACACTTTCAATAATCTCTCGGCGGCCCTTCCCGTGGACATGGGCTGAATCGAGATCTGACTTTTTTCCACAAAAATCACAGATGCCCTTGCGATTGATTCGCTCTGTTCGAGTTAGAGAGTTTACGGCGTTTCTGATTCTTGGACCGATATAGTGATGAAACTCTTGTGGTGTTCCCTCAAAAGATGCCACTGTATTTCTCCTCCCTCTGTGTTTTGGAGACAAAATAGCATTCTTTTGACCAGTGTCAAATATTTTTTTCTTTTTATATTATCAAAAGTGATTTTACATCATCAAAGATTGCCTTTAACATTATTAAATTCGTCTTTTATAGTCTATAAGAGCAAATTTAAGACACCTGGGCACCCATTCGTCCTCATAATTACAAGACAATGCACCATCGCAAAGCCTTACTCATTAATTTTGATGAAGCAGGGTTCAAGATGATTTGGCGTCAATATTACATCATCGTCGATAAATAATATTTTCATCAGCCGCAACGTTCATATTTGTTGTTTTTGAAGTTTTGATGTCTTATTTTGACTCCAATAGCATGGATTGCAAAAATGAATAAGTGTCTTAAACAGAATTGAATGGAATTTTTAATCCATCACTCACAACACTGCTAACGTACGTCGCGCAGGTCATGTGCGCGCCTCTTCCTATAAACCGTGAATAACGTAGTTGCATTGTATACATAGGCGACGAGAGCCATCAGGAACTATCTCTTGCATGGCTGGGCATATGAATTCTTGCTGTTGACATGCCTCTGCCGGATGGTAGTCCCCGTTTGGGGCAGTTGTGCCATTTACCGTTGGTAGGCATATTTCCGCTGAAAAATATCCCGAATCTTGGAGTTTGTTGAAGAAAAGTTATTAACCTGGACTGTTGCCGTCAAAATTCGTGCTCATGGATCGTGAGGACGTTAGTTCCCCGCACACCAGGAACACGGGGTTGTCGGGGGAGAGGCGGTGGTAGCGGCCCAGGGGGGTTTCGCTTGTGGTTTGGATATGCGTGGTCTGGTTTTTCCAGGAGTGGGCGGCGAAGAAGGCCCGGGCCCGCTCCAGGGTGGCCAAAAGCGTGGCGGCCACGACCATGCGGCCGTTTGGTTTGAGGCGCTTGGCGGCGGCGTTCAGGATGTCGGGGTTTTGGGACAGGCCGCCGCCGATGAAGATGCGATCCGGATCGGGCAGGCTTTCGAGGGCGTCGGGCAGGGCGGCCAGGATAGGGGTGACGGTGAGGGCGCCGGTTTTCTGGATGTTGCGACGCAGGTGTTCGAACCGTCCCGGGTGTTTTTCCACGGCGAAGACGTGTCCTTCGGGGCACAGCATGGAGGCTTCGAGGGCCACGGAGCCGGTTCCCGCGCCGAGATCCCAGACCACGTCGCCAACGCGGACGCCAAGCAGGGCCAGGGCCACAGCCCGGGCCGGAAGCTTGGTGAACACGGTGTCGTCGCGGGACAGGGCCGCATCGGAAAGCCCCAGGGTCAGGGGGGTTTCCGGGGGCCTTACGCGTTCGAGGAAGACCAGATTCAGGGGCGAGAAGGCGTCGTCCGGAAGATTGGCGGCCACGGGAAGCGTTAGGGTGGTGTGGTTTTCATCTGCAAGCCCCAGGTTTTCAAAGACGTGCAGGGCAAAGGCGTCCCCGCCCCGGTGCAGCACGGCCCGGGCCAGGACGGACGGGGTGTTGACGGCGTCGGTATAGACAGCGGCCTGTCCGACCCGCATGAGGGCCTGGTACAGGGTCGTGTGGTCGCTGCGGCCATGCAGGCTGACGGCGGGGATGTCCTGCCAGGGTCTTGCCAGCCGCGCGGCCATGGCGGCCACGGCGGTCACGTTGGGGACGAAACGCAGGGTTCCCGGGGCGAAGCGGGAGAGCAACGCGCGGCCGATGCCGAAAAAAAGCGGGTCGCCGTCGGCCAGGACCGCCACCCGGCCGCCTGTGGCCCGGCGTTCGGCCAGGGTGTCCAGGATGGGGGCCAGGGGGGCGCGCAGCGGTATTTTTTCGGCCGGGTGCCCGGCGAAGGCGGCCAGGATGCGTTTCCCGGCGGCCAGCACCGTGGCGTTTTCCACACCGCCTGCGGCCTGGTCGGGGATATCCGGTACGCCGATGCCCACGCCGACAACGAGGAGGGGATGCGTCGTGTTGCCCATGGCGCTGTAGTACATGCCCGGACGGCCGGGGTCAAAAGCCCGGTGACCGCCGTTTTCCGTGAGGCAGGGGTTGATGTTTGCGTCCCGGGGCTTCCCGGGGTATGCAGGAAGATGAAGACCAATGCGCCTGGGATTCCCGATCCGGCGCCTAACTATCGCACCCTTAGCGGAGACCGGCATGCACGACATAATTCCCACCCAACGCCTGCACCTGTGGCTCGAATCCGGCCGTGACATGTTTTTGGGTCTTGGCCGCGTCCAGCTTTTGGAGCGCGTGGAGGAATTCGGTTCCTTGAACAAGGCCGCCCAGGCCATGGGCATGTCCTACCGGGCGGCCTGGGGCAGGCTGAAACGCTCGGAATCCGTGCTTGGCGCGGCCCTGGTGGAAAAGTCCGGCCCCAAACAGGGCTTTCGCCTGACGGAACTCGGGCGCGACCTTGTGAAGCGGTTCCGGGACTGGCACGCCGAGGTGGAGGCCTTCGCCCTGACGCGGGCCCGGCAGACCTTTCCCTGGCCCATCGAACCCTTTGACGAACCGTGTCCGGCGGATGTTCCCGGCGATCCCGAAAAACCCCGTCACGCCTGATGCCCTTAAGCCTGCGCATCGCCCTCTCCTCGCTCTCCACGCACAAGCTGCGCACGGTGTTGGCCATGCTCGGGGTCTTTCTGGGCGCCCTGGCCCTGACCGGCGTGCGCCACGTCTCCGAGGCCATGGTGCGCAAGGCCGAGATCGAGACGGAAAAGCTCGGTCCCAACCTGCTCATGGCCATGTCCGGCAAACTGCGCTTTTCCCGGGGCGACTCCCGCACCCAGCCCTCGCATAAAAACTTCAAGGTGTCCGACGCCCTGGCCATCATGCGCGGCCTGCCTTCGGCCGCGCGCGGCGTGCCCTACATCTCCAAGACCGAGCATATTCAGGCCGGAAACACCCGCGTGGCCTGCCAACTGGTGGCCACCTGGCCGGACTATCCCCAGGTGCGGGCCTTTGTGCCCGAGTTCGGGCGCTTCTTCACCCAGGAGGAAGAGGATTCCCGGGCCATGGTCTGCGTACTGGGGCGCACCATCGCCACCCGGCTTTTCGGCGATCCGCACCAGGCCATGGGCCAGCGCGTGTACCTCTACCGGGCGGGGCTGACGGTCATAGGGGTCATGGAGGAAAAAGGGGCCGACCTTTCCGGGGCTGATCAGGACGAGCAGGTCTTCGTGCCGCTTTCCACCCTCATGCGCCGCTTGGCCAACCGGTGGTACATCTCCGGCGTCTACATCCAACTGGCCGACGGCGCGGACTTCGAGGCCGCCAAGGCCGCCTCCGAATCCATCCTGCGGCGGCAGCACGGCGTGGGGCCGGGAACCCCCAGGCCCGATGACTTCTCCGTGCTCACGGCCAAGGACACCATGCGCCTCAAGCAGCAGGCCCTGGATCTGGTGCAGACCCTGGGCATCATCAGCTCCAGCCTGTCGTTCGCCGTGGGCGGGCTGGGCATCCTGTCCATCATGGTCCTTTTGGTGCGCTCGCGGCGCATGGAAATCGGCATCCGCCGGGCCGTGGGCGCGCGCCGCATGGATATCGTGCGCCAGTTTCTCATCGAATCCGGGGCCATGTCCTGCGTTGGCGGCGCGGGCGGCGTCCTGGCCGCCCTGGCCCTTTTGCTGGTGGTCTACCGCTTCGGCGACTTCCCCTATGTCTTCGATCCCTGGCTCATCCTCCAGGCCTTGGCCGGATCGGCCATCCTGGGCCTGGCCGCCGGGGCCTACCCCGCCTGGCAGGCCGGGTCCGTGCAGATCCTCGACGTGTTGCGCAACAAGGAATAGCCTTGGCCGACTCGGACCGCCCCCATGAGCCTGGCGGGACATCGGCGCAAACCGGGACAGACTGCGTCAAAAGACGGGAAAAAGAAAACAGGGCAACGGAAAATCGTTGAAATGCATGTTGTTAGAAACATATCTCGAAATATTTGTCACAATATTGTCAAATTTTACCATTTTATTCCCTTGCTTCGCAAAAAGAAAGTTTTTAAGAACCCCCACGCGCACATCGTCCGGTTTTCCAGTCCGGACCAAACCACACATTGACGGAGGAAGAAGAATATGGCGGTATTTAATTGCAAAAACGCTGATGACGTGCTCAAGGCAGTCAAGGACTACAATGTTTCGTTCGTGCAGTTCTGGTTCATCGACATCCTGGGCGTGCTCAAAAGCTTCCAGGTGACCCCGCGCGAACTGGAAGTCGCCTTCGAAGAAGGCATGGGCTTCGACGGTTCGTCCATCACCGGGTTCACCAAGATTCAGGAAAGCGACATGGTCGCCTTCCCCGACCCCACCACCTTCCAGTTGGTGGCCTGGCGTCCGTCCGACCGTCCCGTCGCCCGCCTGTTCTGCGACATCCGGCTTCCCGACGGCACCCCGTTCGTGGCCGATTCCCGCTATATCCTGAAAAAGATGGCCAAAAAGGCCGCCGACCTGGGGTACACCTACTATGTCGGCCCGGAACTGGAATTTTTCCTGTTCGCCAACGCCAACGAGCCCAAGATCCTGGACCTCGGCGGCTACTTCGACGCCCCGCCCCGCGACATGGCCAATGACGTCCGCCGCGACATCATTTTCGCCCTGGAGAGCATGGGCATCGCCGTGGAATACAGCCACCACGAAGTGGCCCCCAGCCAGCACGAGATCGACCTGCGCTACAACGAGGCCGTATGCATGGCCGACATGGCCATCACCTACCGCGTGGTGTGCAAGGAAATTGCCCGCAAGCACGGCTGCTACGCCTCGTTTATGCCCAAGCCCCTGTTCGGCGAGAACGGCTCGGGCATGCACGTGCACCAGTCCCTGTTCAAGGGCTCCAAAAACGCCTTCTTCGACGGCGCCGACCAGTACCACCTGAGCAAGGAGGCCAAGAGCTACATCGCCGGGCTTCTCAAGCACGCCCCCGAGTTCAACCTGATCAACAACCAGTGGGTCAACTCCTACAAGCGCCTGGTGCCCGGTTACGAAGCCCCGGTGTACATCGCCTGGGCCCGCCGCAACCGTTCGGCGCTTATCCGGGTGCCCATGTACAAGCCCGGCAAGGAAGCCGCCACCCGCATCGAACTGCGCAGCCCCGATCCCGCCTGCAACCTGTACCTGTGCTTCGCGGCCATGCTCGGCGCGGGGCTTAAGGGCATCGCGGACGGATACGAACTGGCCTCCCCCATCGAAGAGAACATCTTCAAGATGAGCGAGGCCGAGATGGCCTCCAAGGGTATTTCCTCCCTGCCCGGCAGCCTGCGCGAGGCCATCGACCATCTGGAAAAAAGCGCCCTGATGCGCGAAGTCCTGGGCGACCACCTGTTCAATGCCCTGCTCGACAACAAGAAGGCCGAGTGGGACGCCTACCGCATGCAGATCACCGAATGGGAAATCGAGCGCTACCTGCCCATTTTGTAGTCCGCATGAACCTGATCCGACATTGCCAGGCCGTCCCCTCCGGGGGACGGCCTTTTTCTTTTCGCCCGCCCCCTCGGCGGCGGCAAGGACGCAGCGCCCGCCCCGGGCGGCTACGCGCTGCTGACCTGTGGCGGGATACGCCGTTTTCCGAATGAGCGGCGGTCGTGTCGCCTCTTTTGGCTGGGCAGCCGTTTGCCGCCTCGGATCGTGCGGCGCGGACATTCGCCCGGCCCGTGCCCTTCCCAGCCTCGGGGGCGCGGCGTTTCCCCTGGCGCATGGCGCGGTTGCCCGCAGGCGGAGCCCTTTCAAACAAAAA
This sequence comes from Desulfolutivibrio sp., assembly GCF_036584575.1. NCBI lineage: Bacteria > Pseudomonadati > Thermodesulfobacteriota > Desulfovibrionia > Desulfovibrionales > Desulfovibrionaceae > Desulfolutivibrio > Desulfolutivibrio sp. The sequence continues at coordinate 5,477 of NZ_JAZHDB010000204.1, read as the reverse complement.
TGTAGGACGAAAAGCCACACTGGCTACGTTATTGTAGGAAACGTCGTCATGCTAAATAATTATCTTATTATTACAAGTTGTTACAGCTTGGCTTCATTCTTGCTTTTAATGGACTGTTTGAATGCCCGCGCGTATGCGGCGCGCGCCCTTCGGGGAGCGGCGTGTGGTGGCCCGGTTGAGCGGGAAAACAATTTTTCGAGGAGGTAGGGTTTATGAAACGGAGATGGACACTCTCCACAAAGGCGTTGACGGTCGTGGGTCTGTCGGCGCTGGTCGCGCTGGTTCTCCCCAGCGCTGGTTTCGCCCAGGATTCGGCGCCTGAATTTTTGTCCCAGCAAAACGGCAACGTCATGTGGACGCTCATTGCCGCCATCCTGGTCATGTTCATGCAGGCCGGTTTCGCCATGGTCGAGACGGGTCTGACCCGGGCCAAAAACGCCGGCAACATCCTGATGAAGAACATGTTCGACTTCTCGGCTGGAAGCGTGGCCTTTTTCCTGGTCGGCTTCGCGCTGATGTTCGGCGACGACATCGGCGGCTTCATCGGCTTTTCCAACTTCGGCCTGTCCGAGGCCAATACGGCCGACGCCGACGGCCTGTGGAAGTACACCTTCTGGTTCTTCCAGTGCGTGTTCGCAGCCACGGCCGTGACCATCGTGTCCGGGGCCATCGCCGAGCGCACCAAGTTCGTGTCCTACCTCTTTTTGAGCTTCCTGGTCACCGCCGTGGTCTATCCCATCTCCGGCCACTGGATATGGGGCGGCGGCTGGCTGTCCAAGCTTGACGCGCCCATGATCGACTTCGCCGGGTCCACCGTGGTCCACTCCGTGGGCGGCTGGGTCGCCATGGCCGGGGCGCTGGTTCTTGGACCGCGCATCGGCAAGTACACCAAGGACGGCGTGGCCCGGGCCATTCCCGGCCACAACCTGCCCCTGGTGGCCCTGGGCGTGTTCATCCTGTGGTTCGGCTGGTTCGGGTTCAACCCCGGCTCCACCACCGCCGCCACCGGCGCCATCGGCCTTATCGCCGTGACCACCAACCTGGCCGCCGCCATGGCCGCCCTGTCCGCCATGACCACGGCCTGGCTGCGCTACGGCAAGCCTGACGTGTCCATGAGCCTAAACGGCGTCCTGGCCGGCCTGGTGGCCATCACCGCCGGTTGCGCCAACGTCTCCCCCATGGCCTCGCTGATCATCGGTTTCGGCGCAGGCATCCTGGTTGTCCTGTCCATCGAGTTTCTGGACAAGGTGCTCAAAATCGACGATCCCGTGGGCGCCATCTCGGTCCATGGCGTGTGCGGCGCCTTCGGCACCCTGTGCGTGGGCCTGTTCGCCAGCCCGGACTTCGGCGGCACGGCAGGGCTCTTCTACGGCGGCGGCATCAGCCAGCTCATCACCCAGATCATCGGCGTGGGCGCGGTCTTCGTGTGGGCCTTCGGCAGCGGTCTGGTGCTTTTCGCCCTGCTGAAAATCACCGTGGGCATCCGCGTGACGGCCGAGGAAGAGCTCAAGGGTCTGGATCTGACCGAGCACGGCAGCGAAGCCTACAGCGGCTTCCAGATCTTCATCACCGAATAAGGGGGCTACCATGAAACTGATTATCGCCTACTTCAGGCCTGAACAGCTCAATGCCGTCAAGCAGGCCCTCTACGCCATAAACGTCCACAGCATGTCCGCCACCAACATCGCCGGGTCCGGACGTCAGAAGGGCTACACCGAGACCTACCGCGGGGTCATGATCGAGGTGAACCTGCTCAAAAAGGTGCGCATGGAAGTCGCGGTCAAGGACGAGAAGGTCGCCGAAACCATGGACGCCATCAGCGCCGGGGCCCAGACGGGCAAGGAAGGAGACGGCATGATCTTCGTCCTGGACATCGCCGACGCCCGCCGCATCCGCACCGGAGAGACCGGGGCCGCCGTCTTCGGATAACCGTACAACATCCCGCCAGAGCAAAAACCCGGGGTGGACGCCAGTCCCCCCGGGTTTTCCTGTCCTCCCGGGCGGCGGCGCAAGGTCTCGGCTTTGCGCAAAACCGGGGCCTCCCCGCCAGCCCGAAAGGACGCCGCCGCCTCCGGGATTTCCATTTTTGCGCCCGGAAAACATTTTACGCCCGCCCCGACCCGATGCTATGATGAATGAGTCCGCCATCCGCGACCGACAGACCCCTGCGGCAAGGAGCGTCCCGTGACCGTCGAATGGGAAAAGCACGACGACACCACCTATTTCATCAATCTGGCCAAGGCCCTCCTGGTGGCCGTGGTCTTTGACCGCATGGGCACGCCGGGCTGGAAGGTCCAGGTGGGCAAGCGGTCCCTCAAAGACAAGTTCGCCACGGCCGACGACGCCAAGAAGATCGCCCTGGCCTATGCCGAGCGCATCCTGAATCAGTGCCGGGAGGAACTCGAAACCATCAAGGCCTCCGAACACCCTCCCAAAAAGGCCTGATCCGGGGCCTTGGCGGCCGTCGGCGCCCGACGCGCTCCCGGGCCATAACCGAGTGTGAACCGTGCCCGCCTGCCGCCTTCCTGGCGGCGGGACTTCCCGTAGCAGCCCGTCGCCGCATGGCGCGCAGGCATTGACAACCTTTTTTCCAGGATGCCTTTTTTCCTATGGAATTCGGACTGCTCAAAGAAATCGTCGTCATCTTCTGCCTGTCCATCGGGGTCATCTTCCTGTGCCACAAGATCCGGATACCGGCCATCGTGGGCTTTCTGCTCACCGGAGTCCTGGCTGGGCCGCATGGACTGGGCTTTGTGGACTCGGTGCACGAGGTCGAAACCGTGGCCGAGATCGGCGTCATCCTGCTCCTTTTCACCATCGGCCTGGAGCTGTCCATCTCGGAACTGGTCAAGCTGCGCAAACCCGTCTTTCTGGGCGGCGCGGCCCAGGTGCTCCTGACCATCCTGCTTTTCGCCGGGGCGGGTTCCTGGCTGGGCCTCACCCCCGGCCAGGCCGTCTTCGCCGGGTTTCTGACCGCGCTTTCCAGCACGGCCATCGTGCTCAAGCTGCTTCAGGAGCGGGCCGAGGTGGGCACCCCCCATGGCCGCATCATCTTGTCCATCCTCATCTTCCAGGATCTGATCATCGTGCCCATGATGCTTTCGGTGCCCTTTCTGTCCGGCCAGAGCCAGACCGAAAGCTCCGCACTCCTGCTCATGACCGGCAAGGGCATCGGCGTCGTGGTCCTGGTCTTTTTCCTGGCCAGAAAGATCGTGCCCCAGGTGCTGGCCGCCGTCATGCGCACCCGCAGCAAGGAACTCTTTCTCCTGACCACCCTTGGCATCTGCATGTCCGTGGCCTTTTTGACCTCAAGCCTGGGGTTGTCGCTCTCCCTGGGCGCCTTCCTGGCCGGACTGATCATCTCCGAATCCGAATATTCCTTAAGCGCCCTGGAGGGCATCCTGCCCTTCCGCGACGTGTTCACCAGCCTTTTTTTCATCTCCGTGGGCATGTTGCTCAACATGTCCTATTTCTTCGCCCATGCGGACACGGTGCTTCTGGTCACGGCCGCCGTACTGGTGGGCAAAACCGTTCTTGCGGCCACGGCGGCCCGCATTCTGGGTTATCCCCTGCGCCCGGCCGTGCTGGTGGGCCTTTGCATCTGCCAGGTGGGGGAATTCTCCTTCATCCTGGCCAAGACCGGCCTGTCCCAGAACCTCATCGGCCCGGACCACTACCAGCTTTTTCTGTCGGCCAGCATCCTGACCATGCTGCTCACTCCCTTTTGCATCATGTTCGCCCCGGCCCTGGCCGACCGTCTGGGACGGCTGCCGTTTCTGGCCGCCGCCGCCGCGCCCTACCGGGGGCCGGCCCTGGAGGGCGGCCAACACCGCGACCTCACCGACCATCTCATCATCTGCGGCTTCGGCATCGGCGGCAAACACCTGGCCCGGGCCGCCAAGGCCGCAGGCGTGGACTACACCATCCTGGAGATGAACCCGGACACCGTGCGCGCCCAGGCCGCCAAGGGCGAGCCCATCGCCTACGGCGACGCCACGCACCCGGCCGTGCTCGAGCATGCCGGGATCCACACCGCCCGGGTGCTGGCCATCGTGGTCTCGGACCCCGTGGCCATCCGGCGCATCACGGATACGGCCAGAAAGACCAATCCGGCCATCCACATCGTAGCCCGCACCCGGTTCTTAAACGAGCTCGGCCCGCTTATGGAGCTTGGGGCCAACGATGTCATTCCCGAGGAATTCGAGACCTCCATCGAGATCTTCACCCGGGTCATGACCAAGTACATGGTGCCGCGCATGGAGATCGAGAAGTTCGTGGAGGAGGTGCGCTCCGAGAGCTACGAGATGCTGCGCAACCTGGACATCCAGAGCGAACCCATGGACGCCCTGAAAAAAGGCTTCACGGGCCTGGACGTCAGCGCCATGACCGTGGAGGAAGGGTCCGTGCTCGACGGCAAGACCCTGGAGGAAACCGAACTGCGCCGCACCCACGGCCTGACCGTGGTGGCCGTGGGCCGCGCCGGGCAGGTCTTCGCCAACCCCGACGGCACCCTGCGTTTCGCCGCCGGGGACGTGGCCTACGTGTTCGGCCCGCACGGCGACATCACGGCCAAGGCCGGGCTGTTCGCGGCCAGGCGACGTTCCTGGGAGGCCCCGGCGTGAACGCCATCTTCCAGGTGATCCAGAACATTTTGCGCCGCAAGGAACAAAAAAACGTCTGCCCCCATTGCGGCCGCCCCCTGCCGCCGCGCGACGGGCTGGACTCCCCCGACTCCACGGGCGCCCAGGACTCTGACGCCGCCCGCTGCCCGTCCTGCGGCCACCCCCTTTCCGGCGGCCACACGGGCTGAAAAAGCGCCGCCCCGCCATACGAACACCCGACCACCCGCACCACAGGAGCCCGCCATGATCGACCACGCATCCGCCCTGACGCTTCTCGCCTCCCGCAACCCGGAACGCCATCTGGTGCATCACGCCCTGGAGACCGAGGCCATCATGGCCGCCATGGCCCGGGAGCTTGGCGAGGACGCCGAACTGTGGGGCCTGACCGGGCTTTTGCACGACCTGGACTACCCCGACACCAAGGACGATCCCGCCCGGCACGGCCTGGAGTGCGCCGCGCACCTTGCAGGCAAGCTGCCGCCCGAGGCCCTGGCCGCCATCGCCGCCCACAACAGCGAGCACACCGGCGTCATGCCCGCCGCCCGCCTGGACTATGCGCTACGCTGCGCCGAGTCCGTGACCGGCATGATCTCCGCTGCGGCGCTGATTCGGCCCACGAAGATGGAGGGGCTGGCCCCCAAGAGCATCAAGAAGAAGATGAAGGACAAGGCCTTTGCGGCGGCGGTGCGGCGGGAGAATATTTACGAATGCGACAAGGCGGGCATGGAGCTGGACAGGTTCCTGACCACGGCCATCGCCGCCATGGCCGCCATCGCGCCCGAGGTGGGGCTGGCGTAGTCCCCTTGTCAGTTTGATGAACGGGAGAGGGCGCCGCCCTCTCCCGAACCCTCACCC
>NZ_JAZHDB010000203.1:0-12306 GCF_036584575.1 Desulfolutivibrio sp. | reverse complement strand
CACGCTACTCCGCTTTTTCTCAGACCATGGAAACTGCGCCGTCGCGACGGACGGCGGGGGCCGACGTGTCGCCACGCGGGGCGAAGCCGATAAAAATTTTGGGAGGGGAGGGTGCCCCTCCCTGGCCGCCGGAGGCAACCCGAACAAGGGGACGCACCATGGATGATCTCACGGAGCTTATGGAGTCGCGCCGGGGGCTTTTGCGGCGGCTGGACCGGTTGTCGGGCGTGGCGGCGTCCCGGGCGAGGGAATTTTTGGAGGTCGGCGAGGCGCAACGCGGGGTGGAGGCGTTTTTGGGCCTGGCCCCGGGCGCGGCCTCGCGGCTGGAGGTCTTGACGGGGGAGCTTTTCGGGGAGGTGATGGACGACATCGAGGTGAACCTGACGCACGCCGTGCGCGAGATACTGGCCCAGGATCGGGAGGTGAAGGCCCGGCGGGAGGTGAAGGGGAACCGGTTGTCGATCCATTTCGAGATGATCAACCAGGGCGGGCCCGAGGACATCCTGTCCGGGCAGGGGGGCTCGGTGTGCAACATCATGTCCGTGGGACTCCGGCTTCTGGCCTTGTCACAGCTTGACCCCGGGCGGCACCGGCCGTTTCTGGTCTTGGACGAGCAGGACTGCTGGCTTCGACCGGACCTGATCCCCCGTTTCGCCAAGCTGATCCGCAAGATCGGCGACCGGCTGGGGTTTCAGGTGCTTTACATCAGCCACCACCCGGTGGACCATTTCATGGGCGAGGCGGCCAAGGTGTTTTTGTTGCGGCAAAGCCGCGAGACAGGGGTGGCGGTGGATGTGTTGTTGGATCGGACGGCGGATGCGGCCGGGCGAGAGGTATAGGAACGCGACATGGAGCTCCATGCAACTTTTTTCACAAGAAGATACAGGGGTGAGGAGTTCCTTGAAATCCGCATAAATGTATGTTGCAGGGGGTCATGAAGGTGTCGAATGCGGCGGGGGGGTATTTTTTTGCAAAAGAGCGGATGCCCTCTTGATTTTTTCCGGTCACTTTGTTGATATCGATACCGCTGGCATGACCCGAGTGGTCGGCCCGTGGCGTCCCGGGGGGGAGACGGCCTCGGATCGGGCCGGGCAGACCGCGCCGGGAACCATTGTCGTCGGCCGTGTGCCCTCGTAGTTTCGCTACGTACCGACATTCCACGAGATGTGAATCGGTCCATGGGCCGCACCGTTGGCAGGAGGCGGTCCAGGGATTTTTTTCCGAATGAACAGGAGGAGTGTATGTCCAAGCAAGCGATCATGGCCTGGGAGGACTTGGCGCTGGGCGCGGCTATTTTGAAGCCGGGCAATGCCAAGGAACTCAGGACCGGGGACTGGCGGAGTCTTAGGCCCACAGTGGATGAGGAAAAGTGCATCAAGTGCGCGCTGTGCGCCATGTACTGTCCCGAGTTTTGCATCAGCGTAAATGCTGAGGGCTTTTACCACCCGGATTTCTATTTTTGCAAGGGATGCGGTGTCTGCGCCAATGAATGTCCCAAGGAAGCCATCACGATGGGTAAGGAGGGCGAGTAATGGGCAAGCGCGTCGGACTTGAAGTGTCCCTGGCCGTGGCCGAAGCGGTGAAACTTGCCAATGTGGATGTCGTATCCGCCTATCCGATCACTCCTCAGACGCATATAGTGGAAGAGCTTTCCGTATACGTAGCCAACGGCGAACTGGACGCGGAGTTCATCCCCGTGGAGTCCGAGCATTCGGCCATGAGCGCGGCCCTGGGCGCGGTCGCCGCCGGGGCCCGGGTGTATACCGCCACGGCCTCACAGGGCCTGGCGCTCATGCATGAGATCCTGTTCATCGTCTCGGGCATGCGCATGCCCATGGTCATGACCGTGGCCAACCGGGCCTTGTCCGCGCCCATCAGCATCTGGAACGACCACGGCGACATCATGGCCGAACGCGACATCGGCTGGGTGCAGATCTTTGCGGAAAACGGCCAGGAGGCCCTGGACCTGACCTTGTGCGCCTTCAAGATCGCCGAGGACAAACGGGTCTTGCTGCCGATGATCGTCAACATCGACGGCTTCACCTTAAGCCACGTCATCGAGCCGGTGATCATCCCGGACCATGCCGAGGTGGACGCCTTTTTGCCGCCGTATACGCCGATGCTCAAGCTGGACACGGATAATCCCGTGACCTTTGGGCCGGTGGGCGTGCCTGAAATGTACACCGAGGCCCGCAAGCAGCTGGAGCAGGCCATCATCGGGTCGAAACCCGTGGTGGAAGAGGTGTTGGCCGGATTCGGCGCGGCCTTCGACCGCCACTACAAGCTGGTGGAGCAAAACGGCAAGCCCGGGGCCAAGACCCGGTTCGTGACCATGGGGTCTTTGGGCGAGACGTGCATGACGGCGGTGGACGAGCTTGTGGCCGAGGGCCAGGATGCGGGACAGACGCGCATCCGGCTGTGGCGGCCGTTCCCGGAGGAGGAGTTCCTGGCGGCCTGCGCCGGGGCCGAGAGGCTGGTGGTCATCGACCGGGCCCTGTCGCCCGGCGCGGTGTGTGGGCCGGTGGCCTCGGAGCTCAAAAGCCTTTTCTACGGACGCCCGGACGCTCCCGAGATCATAAACCTCGTCGCGGGCCTGGGCGGACGCGACGTGACCGTCCGGGAATTCAAGGAAATGTTCGCCATGGCCGTTTCCGGAAAGCTTTCCGGCAACTATATGATGTGGGGGGTGGAAAGCCATGCTTCGTGACGTCGACTTAAGCGGCTATGAGAAAATCACCGCCAAGAATATTCCCTGGGAGAAGTTCATCACCTCCGGGCACAGGGCCTGCCAGGGCTGCGCCGAGGTGCTGGCCATGGGCATGGTGATGAAGGCGGCCGGTCCCGAGACCATCGTGTGCAACGCCACGGGCTGCATGGAGATCATCACCTCGCCCTTTCCCCAGTCGGCCTGGTCGGTGCCCTGGCTACACGTGGCCTTTGAAAACGTGGCGGCCGTGGCCTCGGGCGTGGAGTCGGCCAACCGGGCGCTTATGCGCAAGGGCAAGCTGAAAAAGCGGCCCAAGGTCATCGCCTTTGCGGGCGACGGCGGCACGGCGGACATCGGGATGCAGGCCTTGTCCGGGGCGCTGGAGCGCGGCCACGACTTCGTCTACGTGTGCCTGGACAACGAGGCCTACATGAATACCGGCATCCAGCGGTCGAGCTCCACGCCGTATGGGGCCATGACCACCACCTCGCCTCCGGGACGCAAAAGCATCGGCCAGCACACCTGGAAAAAGAACATGGCCATGATCGCCGCGGCCCATGAGATTCCGTACGTGGCCACGGCCAGCCCGGCCTACCATCTGGACCTGATGAACAAGGTGCGCAAGGCCCTGACCGTGGAAGGCCCGGCGTACCTGCACATCTTCGCCACCTGCCCCACGGGCTGGCGCAGCGACCCGGCCAAGAGCGTGGAGCTGTGCCGCCTGGCGGTGCAAAGCAAGGTGTTCCCGCTCTATGAAGTGGTCGGCGGCCGCTACATCATCACCCAGAAGGTGAAAAAGCCCAAACCGGTGACTGACTATTTCAAGTTGCAGCGGCGCTTCCGGCACCTGACGCCGGATTCGGTGGAATACATCCAACAGCGCGTGGAAGAGGAATATGCCCGCCTGGAGGCCTTCGAGAAGGCCACCGCGCCTCTGGAAGAGGTGGTCGAGCCGCCCAAGGAGTCGTAGGCGCGCAGGCAGCGCGTGAGCGAACGACGATAGGAAAGGCGGGCCGTGAGGCCCGCCTTTTTTGTCGCGCACCCGGCTTTTGATGCAGAGAATATGCGTTTTTGGCTAAAGTTCCCTCCATCTCCTCCGATATATACCCCTATGGGCGGGGGCGAATCCCGCCTCGCGGCGGCACGTTTTCCCGCTTCACGTCGCATAAGGGGAGTTTCAGCATGGCGTTCGAGCTTTCCACCTCATCCCGCGTTTCAAGCAGCCTTGGCCTGGACATCCTGGACAGCACGCAAAATACCTCCGCCTCCCAGAAGACCGGATCGAGCAAGACCTCCGTCGCCACCGGCGCCTCCGGCGCGGACACGGTGAGCATCTCCGAGCAGGCCTACACCAAACAGCGCCAGGCCGCGTATGCCGCCTGGATGGCGACCCGCGACGCCGCACAAACCCAGACCCAGGCCGCCACGAACGCCTGGGAAACCAACTTCGGCCTGAAAAGCGGCTCCACTACCCTGAAAAACGGCAACACCCAGGTCACGACCATCGACGGCGCGAAGATGGAGCGTCTCGAATATAAAAACGGCGTGCTGGTCAAGAAGGAGACCGGCGCCATCACCGGCGACCGGGCCGTGTGGGATACGCAGCAGTACGACATAAACGGCGCGGTCACCCAGAAGGCCCATGCCGAATTGACCGGCCTGGGCGGCACGGACGCCGAGACCATGGCCTCCTTGCGCCGGGACGTGCAATGGTACGAAAACGGCAAGGTCGTGCGGGAACTGCATGACGGCATGTCCGTCCAGGCCTCCTCCGTCAGCCCCGAGCTCGTCAGCGGCGGCGAACTGGACGAAGCCATAACCCTGGAGGACATGGCCGGAACCCTGACCCGGGACTACGTGGCCAGCGACTACCAGGCCGACATCGTGGAATACGCGGACGGCAAGGTGTCCCAGACCGCCTCCATCCACAACCGCCTGGAGGCCGAAAATGCGACCAACCGGACAAGCTCGGCCAGAAACGGCCTGGCGGCCTGGTCCACCGGAGAACTGACCAACTCCAACGCCCTGACCGTACAGTTCACCCGCTATGACGCCGACGGCGACGTGCTCGTCCAGGCCAACCTCACGGATCAGGTGCAGCGGGGGAAGGACCTGACCCAGACCGTGGCCGTGTCCTGGTATGACCAGGGCGAACTGGTGCGCCAGCAGGAGGGAACTCTGACCATGGAGCCGGGCGAGGGACAGAGCCTGCCGGAGCGGCCGGGCATCCTGGAAACCTTCGGCATCGCCCGGGAGACCTTCAGCGGCGGCACGCCGCTTTCGGCCGACGGCCTTCTTGCCGCCAGCCGCGAGGAGAACGCCGGGGCGGTCGATGCCTTCGTAAGCGGCCTGGATTCGGACATGGCTGCCGGGGGCTTCAGTCTGGCTGAGAATCTGGCGGAGTACCGGGACATGGACAATCCGTACAGCATAAGCTTCACCAGCCGGACCTACCGGGATGGGGAGCTTGCGGCCGTGTCCACGGATACCGAAGAGGTGCGCGAAAACCGCATGCCCCGCGAAACGCGGTTTGAAACCGGCAAGGGGCTGACCGAGGATGACATCCCGGCCATGCTGCGCTCGGCGAGCCATGAGGAATCGGCCTATGAAAACGGCGAGCTCACGGCCCACGGCGAGCTGACGATGCGCGAGTTCGTGCAAAAAGACGACAGGGGCGTTTTTGGCCTGAATACGCATTTTGCGGGCGCGGCCGGGATCGGCCTGGACCGGGAGTCCCTGTCCGGAATCCGGCAGGGCTCCTTGGAGGATCTGGACAGCGAGGCCAACGCGGCCTCCACGGCCATGGGGCAGGCGGCGGACATGGCCGTGGACGACACCCGGGCGCTGTTTCAGGGGCTGGGCGGGGTCTGATCCCTCGGGAGCCCGGCCTGCCCCGTGGGCTTCGCAGGCCGTCGCGGGCCAGCGGTCGCTTGCGGCGGCGTTCGCCCCCGGCCGGGGGAGCGGTGTCTTGGCGGTCGGTCTGACCCTCCTTTAATATGATATTGACAATCAAACTCAGTATCGATATATTCGCTGCATGAGGGGCGGCGGCCGGAGGCGACCCCGCCCGAAACATCAGCGCAGGGAGTGTGTCATGGCCAAGGCGCTTGTGGTTTTCGGCTCCACGACGGGCAATACCGAATCCGTGGCGGCCTATGTCGCCAAAACCCTTGAGGGCGAAGGCATGTCCGTGGACGTGAAAAACGTGTCCGGCGTGCAGGCGGCCGGGTTGGCCGACGGCTACGATCTGGTTGTCTTCGGCAGTTCCACCTGGGGGGACGACGACATCGAGTTGCAGGAGGATTTCCAGCCCTTTTTCGAGGAACTGGACAAGGCCAACCTGTCGGGGAAAAAGGTGGCGGTGTTCGGCTGCGGCGACTCCAGCTACACCCATTTCTGCGGGGCCGTGGACGCCATCGAGGAGAAGGTGGGGCAGCTTGGGGCCGATGTGGTGGCGGCGTCGCTCAAGATCGACGGCAGCCCGGAAAAGGACGAGGCCGTGGCCTGGGCCAAGGACGTTTTCAAAAACGCGGCATAAGGCTGCGACCATGGCTGCGTTGCGGGATTGCGCGTTCGCAGTGATGAGACAACGCAAGGCGGATCGAAGGGTCCGCCTTTTTTCATGGGAAAGGGCGCCGGGAAAGGCGTTTTTCGCGCAGGCGGCCGGTGGCCCGGAATGTTTTGGATTTATCATTGACATAGTGGATACGTCTCATTAATTTTTCAGATGGGTCGAAAAGAATTCCTCCGTTCAGCCCGTTCAGAAGAAAACGTCGAGTGTTTTCCGTCGTCGCCTGCTTCTCCCCGTATTCCGGCTGGGGGGGCGGACAATGGAAAAGGCGCAGAACCACATACCAGGGAGAGGGTCATGAGCGAACCGGCGATCCATCTCGAAGGCAAGCGGAAAGGGTCATTGATCGGCGACATGGCCGCGTTGCTGCCGCAAGGGGGCAACTTGAGCATGTGCCTCACCTGCGGCGTGTGTACGAGCGGGTGTCCGGGCACGGGCATGGAGGGCATGGACCCGCGCCGACTGCTGCGCATGGCCGTGATGGGGCTGGACGAGGAACTCAGAGCCACGCCCTGGGTCTGGATGTGCACCATGTGTTTTCGCTGCATGCACGCCTGTCCCATGCAGGTGAACATTCCCATGCTGGTGTACGAGTTGCGGGCCGGCTGGCCCCGTGATCGGAAGCCCAAAGGGATCATCGGTTCCTGCGACCAGGGATTGCGTACCCAGGGCGCGAGTGCGGTAGGCATTTCCACCGAGGATTTTCATTTCGTCGTCGAGGATGTCTTGGAGGAGGTCCGCGAGTCGCAACCCCGCTTCAAGGATCTGAAAGCTCCCATCGACAAGCAGGGGGCGTTTTTTTTCGTCAACCAGAATTCCCGGGAGCCGGTCAAGGAGCCTGAGGAAATGGTTCCCCTCTGGAAGATACTGCATCTGGCCGGAGCGGATTGGACCTACGGCACGACTGGCTGGGGGGCTGAGAATTATTGCATGTTCGCGGCGGAGGACGATCATTGGCGCGCGGTGCTGGAAAAACAGGTGGAGGGAGTGAAGAAACTGGGCTGCGCATCATGGATAAATATCGAATGCGGCCATTCGTTTTATTCCATCTGGGCCGGACTGAAGCGATTCAACATCGACAGCGGCGTCGAGTTCGACCATATCGTGAACTGGTACGCCCGCTGGATTCGTGAGGGGAAGTTGCGTCCTAACCCGGACTGGAACAAGGATCTCAGGTTACGTTTTACGGTTCAGGATCCATGCATGGCTGTCAGGAAGTCCATGGGCGACGCATTCGCCGATGAACTGCGATTTGTCGTCAAGGCCTGCGTTGGCGAGGAAAATTTTGTGGATATGTTTCCAAACAAATCCAATAATTATTGTTGCGGCGGCGGAGGCGGATTTCTGCAGTCAGGATATAAGGAAGCGCGGTTGAATTACGGCAGGGTCAAGGCCGGGCAGATTCTGGCGACGAAGGCGGATTACGTCATCACCCCCTGTCACAACTGCCATGCGCAAATCGAGGAACTTTCCGAGCACTATCACGGCGGATGGCGCACCGTGCACCTGTGGACCATGCTGTGCCTGAGTCTGGGCGTGCTTGGCGAAAACGAGCGCAGCTATCTCGGCCCGGAACTGGCCGAGGTGGCGTTGCCCTGAAGGGGCGGGATTTCGCCGGGAGGCCTGGACCCGGGCGGGTCAGGCTTCAGCCATCGGAGAGTGACCGGGGTGCGGCCACGGATGCGGCCGCCGCGCTGCGATGTGAAATCGGACAAGGCGGGCCGCAGGGTCCGCCTTGCGTTTGGGGTGGCCCCGCCCGTCGCCCGCGCCGTTTTGACTTTCCCGCCGGGTCCGGCTATTTCTATCCTCTGACTTGGACAGGAAACGGAAGACGGTGAAACTCCGTCGCGGACGCGCCGCTGTAACCGGCATGATCCCCGCCCGGGCCACTGTTTCGTTTTAGAAACGGGAAGGACCGGGCACGCATCGCACGATGCGGGGGCCGGAAGCCAGAAGACGTCCTGTCCCAGGAGCAGGGCTGTCTCGCGAAACAGACAGGCGTGTGAAGAAAGCATGTCCCAGGCCCCTTCCCGGGGGCGTCGCCCATCGTGCTTTTTCTCAGCGCATGTTCTCGCCTGGGTTGTCCTCGCTCCCTTTCACGAAACCCCTTCTGAAAGGAGCAACGCGCAATGCAAACGCATGTCCTTGGTTTTCCCCGCATGGGGGCCTCCCGTGAACTCAAGTTCGCCCTGGAACGACACTGGCGCGGCGAACTGTCCGCTCAGGGACTGGCCGATATCGGCCGGGAACTGACCGTCCGGCATTGGGAAATCCAGCGCGAGGCCGGATTGTCCCTGGTGGCCGTGGGGGATTTTTCTTTTTACGACCATGTGCTGGACACGGCCGTCATGCTCGGGCTTGTGCCCGGGCGGTTCGCGGACGAGCCCCGTTCCCTTTTCCCGGAGACGTATTTCGCCATGGCCCGGGGCGACGCCGCAAAGAACCTGCCGCCCCTGGACATGACCAAGTGGTTCGACACCAACTACCACTACCTCGCGCCCGAGATCACCCCGGGCATGACCCCGCGCCTTGCCCGGCAGGCCGTGATCGACGACGCCCGGCTGGCCGTGTCCCTGGGGCATCGGCCCAAGGCCGTGCTCCTGGGGCCGTTGACCTTTTTGTCCCTGTGCCGGGAGGAGGACGGGGCGGATCGCTTTGAGTCGCTCCCCGGGATCATGGCCGTCTACCGCGAGATCCTGCAGCAATTAGCCCCCCTGTGCCCGGTCATCCAGATCGACGAGCCCATCCTTTGCACGGACATGTCCACGGCGGCCAAGGCCTATTTCAAACCCGCCTGCGCCATGCTGCGCGCCGCCTCTGAGGGTTCGAGGCTCCTTTTGGCCACGTATTTCGGCGGGCTGGGGGACAACCTGGACCTGGCCCTGGAGTCGGGCTTCGACATCCTGCACCTGGACGCCACCCGGGCCGGGCATGAGCTCCCCGTTGTCGCCGAACGGCTCCCCGGGGGCATGTCCCTGTCCCTGGGGCTGGTCTCCGGCCGCAACATCTGGAAGACGGACCTGGCCCGGGCCGTGGCGACCGCCCGGGACGTGGCCCGGAAACTGGGGGAGGACCGGCTGCTCATCGGCACGGGCTGCTCGCTTCTGCACTGCCCCGTGGACCTGGAGCGGGAAAGCTTGCTTGCCCCGGGCGTGCGCCGGACCATGGCCTTTGCCGTGCAGAAATGCCGCGAGGCGGCGGTCATCGCCGAGGCGGCCGAGGGTTGGGACCATGCCGAGATCCTGGCCAGAAACGCCGCCGATCTGGCGGCCGGACGCGACAATCCCCTGGCCTGCGACCCTGCCGTGCGCCGTCGCCTGGAGGGCGTGGCCCCGGCCATGCTCTCGCGCAAAAGCCCCTTCGCCGAGCGCAAAAAGGCCCAGCAGGAACGCCTGGACTTGCCCCTTTTGCCCACCACCACCATCGGCTCCTTCCCGCAGACCGCCGCCATCCGGGCCGCCCGGCTGGCCCTGCGGCGCGGGGAGACGGATCAGGCGGGCTACCGGGCGGCCATGCAGGCGGCCATTGCCGACGCCGTGGCCCGGCAGGAGGCGCTGGGCCTGGACGTCCTGGTCCACGGCGAGCCCGAGCGCAACGACATGGTGGAATACTTCGGGCAGATGTTGGCGGGATTTTGCTTCACGGAAAACGGCTGGGTGCAGAGCTACGGCAGCCGGTGCGTGAAGCCGCCGGTCATCTTCGGCGACGTGTCCCGGCCGCGCCCCATGACCGTGGACTGGATCGCCCATGCCCGGTCCCTGACGCGAAGGCCGGTCAAGGGCATGCTGACGGGGCCGGTGACCATCCTCAACTGGAGCTTCGTGCGCGAGGACATCCCCCGGCCCGAGGTCTGCCGTCAGATCGCCCTGGCCGTGCGCGACGAGGTGGCCGACCTGGAGCGGGCCGGGACGCCGATCATCCAGATCGACGAGGCCGCCTTCCGGGAGGGGCTGCCCCTTGCCCGGGCGGACCAGGAGGCCTACCTGATCTGGGCCGTGGAGTGCTTCCGGCTGACGGCCTCGGGGGTGTCCGACGCTACGCAGATCCACACCCACATGTGCTACAGCGAGTTCGGGACCATCATCCGCTGGATCGCGGCCATGGACGCGGACGTCATCAGCATCGAGTGCAGCCGCAGCAAGATGGAGCTTTTGTCGGTGTTCGGGGAGTTCGAATACCCAAACGACATCGGCCCCGGCGTCTACGACATCCATAGCCCCCGGGTGCCGACGGTTGCGGAGATGGCGGGGCTTGTGCGCAAGGCCGCAGCCGTGATCCCGGCTGAGCGGTTGTGGGTCAATCCGGACTGCGGCTTAAAAACCCGGGACTGGCCCGAAACCATGGCGTCGCTGAAAAATATGGTGGCGGCGGCCCGGCTGGTCCGGGAGGAGATTGCGGGCGCGAGCTAGCGCCGGGTGGAAGAGGAAAATGATAAGGCGGGCCGCAGGGTCCGCCTTTTTTCGAGCCGCGTGCGGCGAAGCTACAAATTCTGCACCAAAAACCCCAGTATCATCCGCCGCGACAGCTCCCCCACCAAAATGCCCGCGTCGTCCAGGACCGGCACGGCATTGGCCCGCTGCTCCATGATCAGCCCGTGCGCCGTGACGAACAGATCGTCGGCCAGGGCCGTGGGGAACTGCGTATCCATGATGCTGCCCACCTCCGTGTCCGCAATGGCCGCCATGTTGCGCCGAAGCGCCCGCAAAAGCGCATCGCGGCCCTGAATCCGCCCCGCCAGGCTGTCCTCGGCGACCGGTGCAGGCACCAGCATGAACAGGAAATCGAAAATGGTCACCACGCCCAAAAGCCCGCCGCGATCATCCACCACATAGGTGTTGCGGGAGGTGTCGGTCAGGCCGTTGTACCAGATGAGCACATGCCCGATATGGGCCTCGGGGCGCACCTTGATGATGTTTTTGCGCATCAGATCGGAAACTTTCATGACGGATCGCCGGGTGGTTGACGGTGGAAAGGCCTGTGCCCCGGCCGGGACATTCCCGACGGGCGTGATCTGCAAAACGTCTCTTTTGACGGGATGATACAGGGAATCGCCGGTATTTTGAAGGCGTTTTCCGGGGAATTGTTATTTTTCTCACGAAGTATGCCCTGGCCGGGCTTCGAAAAGAGCAGGATCGTTCAAGACCGGCCCCCTGGTTTGGGGCAGGATCCCCAAAACACGGACGTGAGGAGGAAGCGGCCATGAACGAGAATGGAAGCGGTTTCGACGAGGGGTGCTGCGTGTTGCCGGGCGGGACGATCCGCTTTGCCGATATCCCGGAAAAGCCCCACCCGGCCTTTGCCGGGGTGTTTTTGCGCTGTCTGGTCCCGGGACGCGAAACCGGGGGCACGCTGAGCGTCCACCTGGTCCGGGTGGCGCCGGGATGCCGCCTTGACGCCCATGTCCACGAGGGGCAATGGGAGGTGCATAAGGTGGCGGCCGGAAGCGGCGTGGCCGTCATCGACGGCCGGGAGGCGGCGTATCGGCCCGGGGTGACGGCGGTCATCCCCAAGGGGGCCCGGCATGAGGTCCGGGCCGGGGACCAGGGCCTGGTGCTGTATGCGGAGTTCGTCCCGGCCCTGGTGTAGCGGGCCGGAATGCCTGCGGCGTCCCTGCGATCACCCGGGGCATCCGGTACGGGCGTGACCGGGCCGGGACCAGCCCGGATCTTTTGGGATGGCACAGGGCGCAGGCCCGCCTGCCGCCGCAGGCATGGTCCCGGCGCTATGGCGCCCTTCGAGGTGAAAAACATGGACGACGGCGCGATGGTGCGCTTCGGGCGCGAGCCCTATAGCGGCGGCGACGTGCGCACGGTGGCGGCCGTGGGCGTGCCCCCGGATTTTTCCCGGCACGCCCACGCCAGTTGGATCATCGGGCTTGCGGAACGCGGGCGTCGGCGCATGTCGCTTCCCGGCGGGGAGTTCGACGTGCCCCAGGGCGGCCTCTACATCATCCCCCCGGACACCCCCCACGCCCAGTTCCTTTTGAATGTATGGAGTTTCAATGTCCCGAATCCTCGCTTCACGATCC
>NZ_JAZHDB010000202.1:35576-45457 GCF_036584575.1 Desulfolutivibrio sp. | reverse complement strand
CGGGCGGCCCGGTCATCGCGGCCCTGTGTCGGGCGCTTCACAGGGACATCGACGCCGCGCGCGAGGCCCTGGCCGACGCGCCGCCCAGGCGCCGGGCGGCCAACATCTTTTTGTCCGCCAGCCCCCTGCACCGCCGCTACAAGCTGAAAAAATCCAAGGCCGACATCCTGGTCATGGCCGCCCGGGCCGTGGAATACGCCCGGAAATCCTTCGCTTACGTCAATTTCAGCGCCGAGGACGCCAGCCGCACCGAACCCGGCTACCTGGTCCGCCTCTATGAGGCGGCCATATCCGCCGGGGCCACCTCCGTCGGCTTCCCGGACACGCTGGGGGTGCTCACCCCGGACGAGGTGAAGGAGCGGCTGGAATTTTTGCGCAGCCATGTCCGGGGCCTGGGCGGCGTGTTGCTGGGGGTGCATTTTCACGACGACCTGGGGCTGGCCACGGCCAACACCCTGGCGGCCATCCAGGCCGGGGCGGACATGGCGCACTGCACCGTGGGCGGCATCGGGGAGCGGGCCGGGAACGCGGCCCTGGAGGAGACGGCGGCGGTCCTGACCCTGCGTCCGGACCTGTACGGCCGCTCCATCCACCTGGACGCCGCGAAACTTGCCCCCCTGTGCCGTCTGGTGGCGGGCCTGACGGGCGTCCCCACCCCGCCCAACAAGGCCGTGTGCGGGGAAAACGCCTTCGCCACGGGGGCGGGCGTTCACCAGGACGGGCTGCTCAAGCATCCGGACACCTATCTGCCGTATCCGCCCCAGGCCGTGGGGGCGGACCCGGCCCGCATCGTGCTGTCGAAACACAGCGGTCGGGCGGCCTTGCGGCTGCGGCTGGAACAGTTGGGGGTCGTTTTGGACGAGGCCCGGCTGGAGGCCGTAAGCGAGGCGCTCAAAAACGCCTCCAAGGCGGAGTGGGGGGATGAGGCGGGGCTTTTGGAGAGGGTGGCGGGGGAGCTTGTCGACGGCAAGACGCGGATGATGGGCTAGCGCGGGAGAGTGACCGGCCGGGGGCCGGGAGAGAAATGCTCAGGAAGGACCGTCCCGGGTGGGGGGGGCGGCGTGATCCCTCGCCCCTGAAACCCGCAAGGGCGACGCCCCATCCCTCCCTTCAGCCTTTCTCCGGGAAAGGCCGCAACACCAGGGTAAGCCGCAGCATGTCCTTGAGTTGGATGCCGTCCTCAAAGATGGGTTCCGGGTAATTCGTAAGAAAAAAATCCGTGTCGATCCCCGTGACTCGAAATCCCTGCCGCTGATAAAACGCCAGTTGATAGCCGAAGGTTCCCGTCCCGACCTCAAGGCGCCAGGCCCCTTCCGTCCTGAACACGGAAATGACGTGGCTGAGAAGCGTGGTCCCGATTCCTTTCTTTTGCTGGGAAGGCGTTACGGCGATGTTCATGATTTCGTACGCCGCTTCAGAAAGAGGCGCGACGATACATACAGCGACAGGCAACACCCCGGAGTATGCCGCGAAGCAGCGTGATCGCGGCAGATATGCCGCAACCTTGGGTTCGGAAGGGTCCGCCAGGAGCATGAGTTCCAGTGGCGCGTCCGCCGGGGATGTCTCCGCGATGCGAGGTGAAAGGTCGCTGCTTTTCATGCGGCATCCGTTTCGTGGCGTGTTGGCGTCAACTCTTGTCCCGGTCAATCCACTTGGGGGCCGTGACCGGCCGATAGGCCCGCATGGCCTCGAGCAGTTCCTCGGGCGTGGGCGCGGACAGCACGATCCCGGCATGGGCGTCGCGCACGAAGCGGTTCTCCACCATGGTCCGCACCAAGGCCAAAAGCGGATCGTAGAACCCGCCCACGTTGAGCAGCCCGCAGGGCTTGCCGTGCAGCCCAAGCTGGGCCCAGGTGACGATCTCGCAGAACTCCTCCAGCGTCCCCATGCCGCCGGGCAGGGCGACAAACCCGTCCGACAGCTCGGCCATGAGCGCCTTGCGCTCGTGCATGGACGGCACCACGTGCAGCTCTGTCAACCCGGTATGCTCCAACTCCTTTTTCTTCAGAAAATCGGGCAGCACCCCCACCACCTGGCCGCCTGCCGCCAGGCAGGCATTGGCCGTGGCCCCCATGAGCCCGACGGAGGCCCCGCCGTAGACCACCGTCAGTCCCTCCCGGGCCAGGAACGTCCCCAGGGCCTTGGCCGTCTCCAAAAAAACGGCATCGCCGCCGGGGTTGGACCCGCAAAACACGCAGACGCTTTTCATGCACAGGCTCCAAAAAGGGCGGGGAGCCGTGCTGGACGGCTCCCCGGTTGGTCGTCGAGAAGGAATCGGGCGCGTGAGTTACTCGGCGCCTTCGAGCAGGGGGCGGTGCTGGCTTAAGTCGAAGAAGCCGCGCACGGCGAAGGGCAGGGGAAAGTTGAGCACCTTGTCGAAGTTGACGAAACCGCTGTCCTTGCCCTCGGCGAGTTCCGACAGGGCCACCAGGCCCAGCGGGATGGGGAAATTGAGGGAACAGGAGCGGATGGCCGCCAGCCGGTCCTGGTAGCGGTCCTTGAGGTAGGTGACGAGTTGGTCGCGCTCCTCCTCGGTGAAGGCCTCCAAAACCACCCGCCGACAGCTCTCCAGGCTGACCTCCAGGTCCGGCGCCAGCAGATCGCCCATGAGCGCGTTCCAATCGTAAAGTTTTTCCTCGGCCGCATCCCATGTCGGCCGGAACAGGTGGACCTCCACGTCCTTGCGTCCTTTGAAGCTTTTGATGACGATGGACAGGGAGTAGGCCCGGGCGACAGGCAGTTTGTTGTCCGCCGGGACGATGTCGATTTCCATGGATGCTCTCCCGTGTGCCGCTGGCGGCGAATATGGTCTGGGATTTCCCCGTTGTGTCCGACACGGCTTGGCCGTACATTCGGCTTTCGCGGCCACACGGCCGCCCAAACCTCGTAAAACCGGATTTTACCCTACATGTCCAGTCTTTTCCAGCTCAAAAGCCCCTTCGAACCCAAGGGGGATCAGCCCCAGGCCATTAAGGAACTGGCGGCCAACCTCGCTTCCGGGGTCAAAAACCAGGTGCTCCTGGGGGCCACGGGCACCGGAAAGACCTTCACCATGGCCCAGGTTGTGGCCCGCCTGGATTGTCCGGCCCTGGTCATGGCCCCCAACAAGACCCTGGCCGCCCAGCTTTACAATGAGTTCAAGGGCCTTTTCCCGCACAACGCCGTGGAATATTTCGTCAGCTATTACGACTACTACCAGCCCGAGGCCTACCTGCCGCGCACGGACACCTACATCGAGAAGGATTCGTCCATAAACGACGACATCGACAAGCTGCGCCATGCCGCCACCCATTCGCTTTTGACCCGGCGCGACGTGCTCATCGTGGCCTCGGTGTCCTGCATCTACGGCCTGGGCTCCCGGGACTACTACGAGAGGATGGTCCTGCCCCTGGCCGTGGGGGAAGAGATCGGCATGGACCGGGTGCTGTCGCGGCTGGTGGAGATCCAGTACGAGCGCAACGAAATCGATTTCCACCGGGGCACGTTTCGGGTGCGCGGCGACGTGGTGGAGCTGATTCCGGCCTACAGCCGGGACACGGCGCTTCGTCTGGAATTTTTCGGCGACGAGCTGGAGGCCATCCTGGAGACGGACCCGCTCACGGGCGAGGTGCTGGGGGCGCTCAAAAGGACCATCATCTTTCCGGCCAGCCACTACGTGTCGGATCGCGAGAACCTGAATCGGGCCGTGTCGGACATCCGGGAGGAGCTGCGCCTGCGGCTGGCCGAATACGAGAAGGGCAACCGGCTCCTGGAGGCCCAGCGCCTGGAGCAGCGCACCATGCAGGACTTGGAGATGATCGAGGAGCTGGGCTACTGCACGGGCATCGAGAACTATTCCCGCCACCTGGACGGCCGGGCCGCCGGACAGCCGCCGTATACGCTTCTGGACTATTTTCCCGAGGACTTCATCACCTTCATCGACGAATCCCACATCACCGTGCCCCAGATCGGCGGCATGTACAGCGGCGACCGCTCCCGCAAACAGACGCTGGTGGACTTCGGGTTCCGGCTGCCCTCGGCCCTGGACAACCGGCCGCTCAATTTCGAGGAGTTCCTGGCCCGGGTGGGGCGCATGGTCTTCGTGTCGGCCACGCCGGGGCCGTGGGAGATCGACCGCTCTCAGGGCCTGGTGGTGGAGCAGATCATCCGGCCCACGGGGCTGGTGGACCCGGTGGTTACGGTGCGGCCCACCACGGGCCAGATGGACGACCTGCTGGGCGAGTGCCGCAGGCGCATGCAGGCCGACGAGCGGGTCTTGGTGACCACCCTGACCAAGCGCATGGCCGAGGACCTGACGGATTATTTCAACGCCATGGGCGTCACCTCCCGGTATCTGCATTCGGACATCGACACCCTGGAGCGGGTGGCCATCATCCAGGCCTTGCGTCAGGGGGAATTCGCCGTGCTGGTGGGCATCAACCTGTTGCGCGAGGGCCTGGACATCCCCGAGGTGTCCCTGGTGGCCATCCTTGACGCGGACAAGGAAGGATTTCTACGATCCGCGCGCTCTCTGGTGCAGACCTTCGGCCGGGCGGCCCGCAACGCCGCCGGGAAGGTGATCCTCTACGCCGACAAGGTGACCGGCTCCATGCACACGGCCATGGAGGAGACCAACCGCCGCCGGGAGAAGCAGGAGGCCTACAACCTGGAGCGGGGCATCACCCCGACCACCGTGCGCAAGGATATGGAAAACGTCCTGGATTCCCTGTACAGCCAGATTCGCGACGAGACGACCCAGGCGGCGCGGATTCTGGCCGCCGAGGACACGGGCGAATACGGGGTGACCCCGGCGTCCATGAAACAGACCATCCGCCGTCTGGAGCGGGAGATGCGCGCGGCGGCCAAGGAACTGGCCTTCGAGCGCGCGGCGGCCCTGCGCGACCGCATCACGGCCCTGCGCGAAAAGCTTCTAAGCCTGGGAGAGGCATGAACTCCATCAAGCTGCGCGGACGCGTGCTGACGATGCAGCACCGTCTCGGCATATTCTGGCCCATCGTCATCGGCTGCGTGATCATGTTCGGCGTGGTGGCGGCGGGCGTGGCCTCGTACATGATCATTGAGGGCTGGCCCTTTTTCGACAGCCTGTACCAGGTCATCATCACCCTCTCCACGGTGGGCTTCCAGGAGGTCAATCCGCTCTCCGAGCAGGGACGGGTGGCCACCATGCTGCTGATCGTGTGCGGCGTGGGCAGCTTCGCCTATCTGGTGGGGTCGTTCACCCAGGTGCTCATCGAAGGACGTCTGCAAGAAATTTGGGGGAGGCGGCGGGTGCAAAAAGCCATCGACAAGTTGACCGGACATATCATTATCTGCGGCTGCGGGCGGATCGGGGCCATCGTGACCGAGAAGGTCTTGGACGAGGGACACGGCGTGGTGGTCATCGAAAAAAACCCGGACGTGGTGCGCGAACTCGAGGAAAAGGGCATCCTGCACCTGTCCGGGGACGCCACGGACGACGATGTGCTCATCGCGGCCGGGATCGACCGGGCCAAGTCCCTGGTGGCCGCCCTGCACCAGGAGGCGGCCAACGTCTACGTCACCCTCACCGCTAGGCAGATTAATCCCAGGCTGTTTATCGTGGCCCGGGCCGACACCCCGCCGCACATCCCCAAGCTCAAACGGGCCGGGGCGGACCAGGTGCTCATCCCGCACCTGTTCGGCGGCATCCGCATGGCCCAGTCGGTCTTGCGGCCCACGGTCACCAGCTTTCTGGAACTGGCCCTGGGCGGCGGGGACATCGACCTCCAGATGGAGGAGCTTCGGGTGGAGGCCGCCTCCGAGGTGGTGAACCAGAACCTCGTCGAGTCCAAGATCCGGCCGCGCTTCGATCTCATCATCATCGGCATCAAGAAATCGAGCGGGGAGATGGTGTTCAACCCCCAGCCCCAGACCGTGCTGGAGGCCGGGGACACCATGATCCTGGTGGGCAAGGGCGAGGATCTGGACCGGCTGAGGGCCATTTTGTAGTTTCGGAGGCCGTGATGGACGCATCCCCCGGCATCGAATGCGTGGTGGCCCGGTACGCTGAGGACGTGTCCTGGACGGCGGCCCTGGGCTGTCCGGTCGTGGTCTACGACAAGTCCGGCGCGCCCGGGCCGCATGCCCTGCCCAACGTCGGCCGGGAGAGCCATACCTACCTGCACCACATCGTGGCCCGGTATCCGGATTTCGCGGACTATACGGCCTTTGTGCAGGGCGATCCCTTCCGCCACCTGCCGCCGGGCATGGACGCGGCCGGGCTGTGGGAGCGCATACGGCAAAACGCGCGCCTTGGCGCGCCGTTTGCCGGGCTGGCCTGGTTCAAGCTCAAATGCGACCGGCTGGGGCGGCCCCACGACATGGCCGATCCGGCCAGGGCGGGCGCCTGGGCCGGGTTCGGCAAGGACATCCCGGTGGGTGCGGTCTATGCGGCGCTTTTTCCCGGTCCCGTGCCCGAGACCTTCCTGACCCCGGCCCCGGCGGGGCTTTTCATGGTCGGCCGGGAGCGCATCCTGGCCCGGCCCCTGGGCTTTTATCGAAAGGCCCTGGCCCTGGCCGAGGCCGACCCAGGGGACGCCGACAACACCGGGCATGCCTTTGAGCGGCTGTGGAACGTGATTTTTAACGGTCGAACAGACCTCAACCGGCCGGATGCGGCCGACTGACGGAGCAGGCGTGGCCCAGGCCAGCATCGATCCGGCGGCGCGGGTTCGCGAGCTTCGCGACCTCATCCGCCACCACGACCACCGCTACTACGTGCTTGACGATCCCCAGATCAGCGACGCGGAATATGACGCGCTGTTTCGCGAACTCCAAGATATCGAATCGGCCCATCCGGAACTGTCCGACCCGGCCTCGCCCACCACACGGGTGGGCGGCGCGCCAGCCGAGGGCTACGTCTCCCGGCCGCACCGCCAGCGCATGTACAGCCTGGACAACGCCATGAGCCGCGCCGAATGGGAGGCCTTTCTGGAGCGGGCGGCCAACGCCCTGGCCAGGCAGGGGGAGAAGCTCGGGACGCATTTCTGGGTCGATCCCAAATTCGACGGCCTGGCCCTGGAGGTCATCTACGAGCGCGGCCTCTTCGTTTCGGCCCTGACCCGGGGCGACGGCGTCACCGGCGAGGACGTGACCGAGAACCTGCGCACCGTGCGCAGCCTGCCCCTGACCCTGGCGCCCCACGCCCAGGCGGCCGGACTGCCGACGCCGGAGCTTTTGGAGGTGCGCGGCGAGGTGGTCATCACCCGCCAGGATTTTTATGAGCTCAACGAGGCTCGCCGGGCGGCCGGGGAGAAGGCCTTCGCCAATCCCCGAAACGCCGCGGCCGGGTCCGTGCGCCAGCTTGACCCCAAGATCACGGCCTCACGCCCCTTGCGCTTTTTCGCCTACGCCACGGGCGAGTCCGTCTTTCCCGGCGGCGCGCCTCCCTGGAAAACCCATTCGGCCATGATGGCCACGCTTAAAGGCTATGGGTTTTCCGTGGCCCGGGAGGGCAAGGTCCGCCGGGCGGCCCAGGTCTATCCCTTTTTCGAGGAGCTTGGGAAAATGCGGCTTGATCTGCCCTTTGAGATCGACGGGGCGGTGGTCAAGTGCGACGACCTGGCCGTGCAGGCGGCCCTGGGATTTACCGACCGGGCGCCGCGTTTCGCCGTGGCGCTCAAGTTTCCGGCCCACGAGGCCGAGACGGTGCTTACAAAGATCGAGGTCCAGGTGGGCCGCACCCGGGTCATCACCCCGGTGGCCATCCTGGCCCCGGTGTCCCTGGCCGGGGTCACCGTGTCCCGGGCCACCCTGCACAACGAGGACGAGATCGCGGCCAAGGATCTGCGTGAGGGCGACACGGTGGTGGTGCGCCGGGCCGGGGACGTGATCCCGGAGGTGGTGCGGGCCGTGGAGGAGAAGCGGCCGCCCGAGGGGCGGCCTCCCTTCGTTTTCCCGGCGGACTGTCCCTCCTGCCATACCCCGAGTCGGCGGCTGCCCGGGGAGTCGGCCCGCAAGTGCGTCAATCCCGACTGCCCGGGGGTGCGCCTGCGGGGCATCGTCTATTTCGTGTCCAAGGCCGGGCTGGACATCGAAGGCGTGGGCGGCAAGTGGATCGAGATACTGGTTGCGCGCGGCCTGCTGCGCACCCCGGCGGACCTGTTCGTGCTGACGAAAGAGCAGCTTTTGGAGCTGCCGCGCATGAAGGAGAAGTCCGCCACGAATTTCGTCACGGCCATCGCCAAGGCCAGGGAGGCGGCCACCCTGGACAAATGCATCGCGGCCCTGGGCATCCCCCTGGTGGGGACGCGCACGGCCAAGACCCTGGCCGCGAGGTTCACGGACATGGACGCCCTGGCCGGGGCCTCGGAGGAGGATTTGATTGCGCTTTCCGATGTCGGCCCCGAGGTGGCCCGCTCCATCCGGGAGTTTTTCGCCGCGCCCGAACAGCGGGAGTTGCTCGGCCGTTTCAAGGCGGTGGGGCTGTGGCCCAGGGCCGTGGCCAAGGCCCCGGCGGATGCGGCTGGGCCGCTTCGCGGCAAGCGGTTTCTTTTTACCGGCGAGCTTGAAGGCCTGCCCCGGCAGGAGGCCCAGGCCATGGTCGAGGCGGCCGGGGGCATGGTGATTTCGGCCGTCTCGAAAAAGCTCGACTATCTGGTCGTCGGGGACAAGCCCGGCTCGAAACTGCAAAAGGCCCGGGAACTGGGGTGTGCGGTCATCGACAAGGCGGCCTTCCTGGAGCTTGTGCGTTCCGGTCCCGGCCGGGCGGGCATGGTCCAGGGCCGCCTTCTTCCCGGCTGAACCCTCTTTTTGTTGGACGCGAAGCACGTTGTTTTTATAAGGGATTCCAAAGGGCGAAAGCCCTTTGGCCGCCGGGGGCAGCCACCCCGACCAGGCTTTCGGGCGCGGCCGGGCGGTTTTTTTCTGCACCTTTTTTAACGCGGGAGACGGACATGAGCGTGTGTGACGTGGTCATCATGGGGGCGCGGGGGCGCATGGGGTCCACCCTGATCCAACTGGTCCGGGCCAATCCGGACTACCGGCTGGCGGCCGTGGTGGAGCGGCCGGGCAATGAGGCCGGGCTTTCGGATTTCGGCTGCGTGGCCGGGTCGGACCTGGCCACGGTGCTGCCCCAGGTTCCCGGGGCGGTGGTCATCGACTTCACCTCCCCGGCCTGTTCCGTGGCTACGGCCAAGACCGCCGTGGCCGCCGGGAATCCCCTGGTCGTCGGCACCACCGGGCTGGACAAGGACCAGCTTGCCGCCTTGGCCCAGGCCGCCACGGCCGGGCGGGTGTTTTTCGCGCCGAACATGAGCGTGGGCATCAACGTGCTGTTGTCCGTGCTGCCCGCCCTGGTGAAGAGGCTTGGGGACGCCTACAACATGGAGGTCATGGAGATCCACCATAACCGCAAGGCCGATTCCCCCAGCGGCACGGCCATAAAAATCGGGCAATGCCTGGCCGAGGCCGCCGGGCGTGACTTCGACGCCGTCAAGACATGCTGCCGGGAGGGCATCATCGGCCCGCGTCCGGCCCAGGAGATCGGCATCCAGGCCCTGCGCGGCGGGGACGTGGTGGGCGATCACACGGTGTATTTTTTTGGTCCCGGCGAGCGCATCGAGGTCACCCATCGGGCCCATTCCCGCGACACCCTGGCCCAGGGGGCGCTTCGGGCTGCGGCCTGGCTGCCGGGGCAGGCCCCGGGGAGGCTGTATGGCATGCCGGACATGTTGGGCTGAGGCAAGAGCAAGAGGATATCATTCATAAAAAATACAGTCGTATTTTTTATGGGGCGGATTTTGTCATGCCCGATATGTTGGGCTGAGGCCAGAGCGAGAGGATTTTATCCATAAAATACTGTCGTATTTTTATGGGACGGTTGGCGGCATGCCGGACATGTTGGGCTGAGGCAAGAGCGAGAG
>NZ_JAZHDB010000202.1:0-35476 GCF_036584575.1 Desulfolutivibrio sp. | reverse complement strand
GATTTTATTCATAAAAATACTGTCGTATTGTTTATGGGGCGGATTTTGGAATGCCGGACATGTTGGGCTGAGGCAAGAGCGAGAGGATTTTATTCATAAAAATACTGTCGTATTGTTTATGGGGCGGATTTTGGAATGCCCGATATGTTGGGCTGAAGGCAGAGCAAGAGGATTTTATCCATAAAAATACTGTCGTATTTTTTATGGGACGGATGGCGGCATGCCGGACATGCCGGGATGCGCCCTGCGGGCATGATGGATGACCGGCCGTTTGGCCCCACGGGGGGTCAGGCGGCCGGAGTCGGTTCGGCGTGCTGGGCCATTTTGGCCTTCATGTGCTCCAACACCTGCTCCAGGGCCGTCTCCACACCCTCCAGGGCGGCGGCGGAAAGTTCGCTATTCCCCTCCCGGGCCGCCGTGTCCAGGGCCTTGGCCATGGCGCTTAGGTGCTTGGCCCCCATGGTGGCGGAGGCCCCCTTGAGGGAATGGGCCAAAAAGGCCAGCTTTTCCAGGTCCGAAGCCGTGACGGCCTGGCGCATGGCCTCGATCATGCCCGGTTTCTCCTCCACGAAGGCCGTAAACAGCTTCAGCACGAAGGCGGCGTTGCCCCGGGCTTTCTCCAAGAGCCAGCCGAAATCCAGAATCTCCGGATCGTCGCAGGGCGGCGCGACGGGCAGGCGTCCCTTGCGGGCCAACACCCGCATGATGGAGGCCGAGATTTCCGGCAGCCCCACGGGCTTGGGAAGATAGTCATCCATCCCGGCCCGAAGGAAGGTCTCCCGATCCCCCTTGTGGGCGTGGGCCGTGAGCGCAATGATGGGCACCTCGGGGTCGATCCGGCCATCCGTGGCGCTGCGGATGATTCGGGTGGCCTCCATGCCGTCCATCTCCGGCATCTGGATGTCCATGAGCACGGCGTCCACCCGGCTTTTCTCCAGCACCTTGACCGCCCGCAGGCCGGTATGGGCGGCGATCACCGTGTGGCCGCTTTGCTCCAAAAGCTCCCGGATAAACATCTGGTTCACCGGGTTGTCCTCGGCCAGAAGGATGGTCAGGGGGGGCAGGGCGTTTTCCCAGGCCGCGCCGTGATCCCCGCCTGCGGCCTCGGCCGGAGTCCGCTCCCCGGCTGGGCGCAGGTTCACCCGGAAGGAAAAGACGCTGCCTTTGCCTTCCTCGCTGGTGACGTCGATCTCCCCGCCCATCATGGTCACGAGTTCCTTGAAGATGGACAGCCCAAGCCCCGCCCCCCGGTATTTTCGGGTGGGGGAAGGATCGGCCTGGGTGAAGCTCTCGAAGATGGCGTCGAGTTTTCCCGCCGGGATGCCGATGCCGGTGTCGCGCACGGTGAACGCCAGACGTGGCGCGTCCGGGTGCGAAGGTAGGCCGGAATCCAGGGATACGTCCACCTCGACGTGCCCTTTGTCCGTGAATTTGACGGCGTTTCCCACCAGGTTGATGAGTACCTGGCGCAGGCGGATAGGATCTCCCATAACAATCTTTGGAACCCCGTCCGCGATATGGGCCGTGAGGGTCAGTCCTTTTTGTTCGGCCAGGGGGGCGAAGACCGTGACGGCGCTTTCCACGGTCTCTCGCAGGGCGAAGGCCGTGGCGGCCAGTTCCAGTTTCCCGGCCGTGATCCGGGCGCTGTCCAAAATGTCGTTGATGATCTCCAGAAGCGACGCCGCCGAGTGGCGGACCATCTCCAGGTATTCCCGCTGCTTGCGGCTAAGCGATGTGGCCAGGGTGAGCTCGGTCATGCCCAGGATGCCGATCATGGGCGTGCGCAGTTCGTGGCTCATGTTGGTCAAAAAGACGCTCTTGGCCGCCTCGGCGGCCGTGGTGGCCGCCCGGGCCCGCCCCATCTCGGCCTCGGCCGCCTCCGTCTGGGACGGGGGAATCATGGCCAGAAACACGTCGCGCCCTTTGGCCTGCAAGGGGAAAACCCGCAGGGGGGCGGTCCCGGGCAGGTCGAGGATGCTGCCGTCGCGCAAGGGGCCGGGGAAGGGCCGACCGGCCCCGCCCCCCAGCAGGGTCCGGGCCCGGGGACCGGCCTCGAGGATGGTCCCGTCCGGGGCCACGGCGCACAGGGCCGATCCGCACAGGCGTTCCAGTTCGGGGAGACTGAAGGGAAATCGTGAATCGCGGGCCATGGATTCCTCGCTGGCGTCGTCAGCCTTTGATGCAGGCCAGGGGGCGCACCCGGGCGGTCTTGGTGGCCAGTTCCGCCCGGCATGCCGCGTCCGCCACGGCCTCAATGTTTTTGTAGGCCCCGGGGGCCTCTTCGGACAGCCCCCGGAAGTCGTGGGCCCGAACGGCGACACCCATGCCGTCGAGATCTTCCAGAACTGTGCGGGACTTGAAATGTTTGGCGGCCTGTTTCCGGCTCATGGCCCGTCCCGCGCCGTGGCAGGCCGAGGCGAAGGCGCGCGTCTCCGCTGCGGCGGTCCCGGAGAGGATAAACGAGGCCGTGCCCATGCTGCCGCCCACCAGCACGGGCTGCCCGGCGGCGGCCAGGGCGGGCGGCAGGTCCGGATGGCCCGGGCCCAGGGACCGGGTGGCCCCCTTGCGATGCACGAAGAGGCGGCGCAAGGCGCCGTCCACATGATGGGTCTCGGCCTTGCAGGTGTTGTGGGACACGTCATAGAGCAGCGCCAACCTGGAGCCGGGAAACATCTCCGCAAACACCTCGCGCACCATATGGGTGAGGATCTGGCGGTTGGCCAGGGCGGCGTTGATGCCCGAGCGCATGGCTCCCAGATAGCTTTGCCCCAGGTCCGAGGCGATGGGCGCATACGCCAGTTCCCGATCCGGGAAGGACACCCCGGTTTTGGCGGCGTGGTCGTGCATGCGTTTCAGATAGTCCGTGCCGATCTGGTGTCCCAGCCCCCGGGAGCCGCAGTGGATGGCGACCGTCACCTGTTCCGGGCCCAGGCCGTACAGGCGTGCCGCCGTGTCGTTGAAAATGGCGTCCACCGCCTGCACCTCCAGATAGTGGTTCCCGGCCCCCAGGGTGCCCATCTGGTCTTTCTGGCGGGCCTTGGCGGCCTCGGAGACCATCTCCGGCCTGGCCCCGTCCATGCGGCCCCGCTCCTCGATGCGCTCCAGATCAGCCTTTTCGCCAAATCCCCGGGACACCGCCCAGACGGCGCCTCCGGCCAGCATGGCGTCCAGTTCCCGGGCCGTCAGGCGCACGGCCCCGGTGCTGCCCACCCCGGCCGGGATGCGGGAGAAAAGCGCGTCGGCCAGGGCCGGAAGACGACCGGCCAGGTCGTCGGCAGAAAGGTTGGTCACCAGGGTGCGCACCCCGCAGGCGATGTCGAAGCCCACCCCGCCTGCCGACACCACGCCCGTATCGGGATCGAAGGCGGCCACGCCGCCGATGGGGAAGCCGTAGCCGGAGTGGGCGTCGGGCATGGCGAAGCTGGCCGTGACGATGCCCGGAAGACTTGCCACGTTTTTGACCTGGGTCAAAACCGTGTCTTCCATGTCCTCGATCAGGCGCTTGTCCGCGTAAATGCGCCCCGGGACACGCATGGCTCCCGTACGGGGAACCTCCCAGGCCCATTCGTTAGTGCGTCGAAGTTCGGAAATCCGCATACGAAACCACCTCATGGGCACGCTGACCATGCATGAATTCGCACATCGCCAGCATAGACAAGCATAGTCCATGGGGAAGGAATTTTGTCAAGACAATCCTGCGACGGCGGAAAGGTGGGCGCAATCCGGGTCAGTTGGCGGGGAAGGCCTTGAGAATGGCGTCCACGGCGACGGCGTTGCCGTGGGGGGTGAAGTGGGTGTCCGTGGGCCAATACAGGTCGGCGACGTCGTCGCGGCCAACCAACAGCGGCTCCAGATCCAGGACCGGAAATCCGGCCTCTTCGGCCGCAGACACGGCAAAGGCCGTAAGCTGGTTGAAATTTTTCACCACCACCGGGGCCTCTTTGGCGAAGGGGGCGTTTTTGTCCAGACGGCTGACGTCGATGCGCGGATAGAGCACCTGCAAGGCGGTGGGGATGACCACAAAGCGCACGTCGAGCCCGCGTTCCCGGGCGATGCGGGCCATCTCCGTAAAGACCGCCTTCAACTCCGCCTCTTCCTTGGGGCCAAACCAGGCCATGTTCAGTAGGGTGCGGTAGAAGGGGTGAAAGGCATAGGCGGTGTCCGGCGCGGGGGCCTTGAGATGGACCGGATAATATCCCAGGGTCGGATTCCGGGGCTGGCCCGGGGTCTGCGAACCGCCCTCCTGGGGCGCCAGGGCGTTGGATTCTCGGAGATACGTGAGGAGGTTGCGGATGGATGCCAGCCACAGGTGCCGGGCCGGTCCCACCATCTCATCCTGCTGCCGCTGCCGGTAGACGAGGATGTCCGCCGAGAGATCGTTGCCCATATACAAGAGGACATAGACGGTCTTGCCGGAGAACCGGTTCTCCGGTCCCAGGCTGTCGCCGGTCAGGGTGTCCAGGAGCCGGGCATAGTGGGGCAGGCCGTAACCGCCCTTGCAGGCGGCATAGTCGGGAATCCCGGTCTTGTTTTCGTAGAGGCGGTAGATGGTGTTGTCCGTGCCGGAGCCCGCCCCGTAGCAGAAGGAGTCGCCCAGAAAAAGCGCCTGGGCCTGGGACGGGGATTTGTCGTTCCACCATCCCAGGGAGTCCACGGCGGAGAGCTG
The DNA here is from genome assembly GCF_036584575.1 of Desulfolutivibrio sp. Taxonomy (NCBI): domain Bacteria; kingdom Pseudomonadati; phylum Thermodesulfobacteriota; class Desulfovibrionia; order Desulfovibrionales; family Desulfovibrionaceae; genus Desulfolutivibrio; species Desulfolutivibrio sp. The sequence goes on along the minus strand of NZ_JAZHDB010000202.1, from coordinate 30,810 downwards.
CGCCATGGGGGGGCTCTCCATGGGGACGCCGTAGGCCCGGTAGGTGTCGTCCACGCTGACCGTGGCCTCCGTCCGCCCGGGTTCATTGACGAAGCCCTTGAGCCAGGGCCGGTAGTCGGGATGTCGGAAGGCGGCGAAAACCCCGTGGGAGTACAGGAGCTCCTTCTGGGTGGGGGAGAAAAAGGACAGCTTGGCCCCGAGATGGTACAAAAGGACGTCCGTGGTCATCAGGACGGCGTAGCCGAGCAGGCAGACCACGGCCAGGGTACGGATGATGGAGCGAATCAGGTCAATGGGACGTCGAGGCGTGGGGGTGGTCATGAAGGATGCCGTGTGGGGCGCGCGGCGCGTCCCGAAAAGGGAAGCGCGCCGCGCGGCGGACCCGTGTTACATGCTGTAGAGCGTTTCGCCGGGGATGATGGTGATGCCGTTTTTCGTGAGCACCTCAATGGCCTGGTCGGTGCGGTCGAAGCGGAAGATGATGGTGGCGGCCTTGGAGCTTTGCTGCACGAAGGCGTACATGTATTCCACGTTGATGCCCTGGCTGCTCAGCATGTTCAGGATGGAGTGCAGGCCGCCGGGTTTGTCCGGCACTTCCACGGCCACCACGGCGTTGCGGCCCACGGTGAAGCCGCCGTCCTTCAAGGTCTTTTTGGCCTTTTCGTGGTCGCTGACGATCAGGCGCAGGATGCCGAAATCCGAGGTGTCGGCCAAAGACAGGGCCCGGATGTTGATGTTCGCCTCGGCCAGGAGCCTGGCGACTTCCTCCAGACGGCCGGCGCGGTTTTCCAGAAAAATGGAAATCTGTTCGGCTTTCATGTGTTACCCCTTTGGTCGCATCGGGTGAACGGACCCGGTTTGCTGCCGTGCCTTACGATAAGTTGCGCATGTCCACGATGCGCTTGGCCTTGCCCTCGGAGCGTTGGATGGAACGCGGCTCGACCAGCTTCACCGTGGCCGTGACCCCCAGAAACTCCTTGATATGTTTTTGTATCTTGCCGCCCAGGCGTTGTAAATTCTTGATTTCGTCCGAGAAGATTTTTTCGTCCACCTCCACCTGCACCTCCAGGGTGTCCAGGTTGCCCTCGCGCTTGACCAGAAGCTGGTAGTGCGGGGTGAGTCCCTGGGTCTCCAGGAGAATGCTCTCGATCTGGGAGGGGAAGACGTTGACCCCCCGGATGATCAGCATGTCGTCGCTTCGGCCCATGACCCGGTGCATGCGGGCGAACGTCCGGCCGCAGCGGCAGGGGGTGAGGTTTAAGCTGGTGATGTCCCGGGTGCGGTAGCGGATCAGCGGCTGGGCTTCCTTGCACAGGGTGGTGATGACCAGTTCGCCCGTCTCGCCCGGGGGCAGGGGCTCCTTGGTCACCGGGTCGATGACCTCCAGGAGAAAATGGTCTTCCTGAAGGTGCGCCCCGGCCTGGGCCTCGATGCATTCGATGCCCACGCCCGGCCCCATGATCTCGGACAGGCCGTAGATGTCGATGGCCTTGATGCCGAGCTTGGTCTCGATGTCCCGGCGCATCTCCTCGGTCCAGGGCTCGGCCCCGAATACCCCGATGCGAAGCGGCAGTTCCTTGATGTCGATGCCCGATTCCAGGGCCGTCTCGTACAAAAAGAGGCTGTAGGACGGGGTACAGCAGATCACCGTGGCCCCGAAGTCGCGCAGAAGGATCACCTGGCGCTTGGTGCTGCCCCCGGACATCGGGATGGTGGTGGCCCCCAGGCGTTCCGCGCCGTAGTGAGCCCCGAGTCCGCCGGTAAAAAGCCCGTAGCCGTAAGCCACGTGGATGATGTCCCGCTTCGTGGCCCCGGCCGCTACCAGGGAGCGGGCCATGAGCGTGGCCCAGTTCTCCACGTCGCGCTTGGTGTAGCCCACCACCGTGGCCTTGCCCGTGGTGCCCGAGGAGGCGTGGATGCGCACCACGTTGTCCTTGGGCACGGCGAAGAGGCCGTAGGGATAGTGGTTGCGCAGATCCTGCTTCTCGGTGAAGGGCAGGTATCTGACGTCCGCCAGGCTTTGGATGTCCGAGGGCCGTACCCCGGCGTCGTCGAAGGATTTCCGGTAGAAGGGGACGTTGGCGTACACCCGGTCCACCAGGCCTTTCAGGCGCCGGAGCTGGAGGACTTCAAGCTCTTCCCTGGGCAGCGTTTCCATATCGTCGTCGAAAATCATGGGATTCTCCTTGCGAAAAGACCATGGCTGTAACCAGCCATTCCTGCCCGAATTTGCGCGGCCGCGTCAAGAAGTGGAAGGGAAAAAAAGGGCTTGTCCGCAATTTCGCAAGGAAGGGGCCGTCCGGCGGGGTTTGCGGGAACGTTCCGAATCCGGTAGAACGCATCAGAACACATCCTGTTGTGGTTGCCTGCACACGCAAAACCTTCGCGGCCTCGGGGTGCCGCCACTCATGCCTACGGATACGAACGACGCCAAGCCCGCGCGCGGGAAAAAGAAAAAAAAGATCGATCTGGACACCATCCGCAAGGCCGTGCTCGTGGCCTCCTGGCTGCACGAGAAAAAGGGCCGGGACATCGTGGCCCTGGACGTCACGGGTTTAAGCCCCATCTGCGAGGCCATGGTGGCCGTGTCCGCCACGAGCGCCCGCCAGGCCAAGGCCCTGGCCGACCATACGCTGGCCATGTGCGCCGAACGGGGCATCGCCTACCTGGGCATGGAGGGCTACCGCACCGGACAGTGGGTCTTGGTCGATATGAACGACGTCTTGGTGCATATCTTTCTGGAAGAGACCAGGGAGTTTTATAATATCGAAGGGTTGTGGTCCGAGGCCAAGCCCATTCCCCTGTCTTTTCCCGACGAGTCGGGCAAGGGGCCGCAGTGAACCGCGCCGCGCCGCTTCTTTTGCTCATCCTCGACGGCTGGGGCCTGGCCCCGGCCGGTCCCGGCAACGCCGTTTCCCTGGCCCGCACCCCGAACGTGGACCGGCTGAGGCGCGAATTTCCCCATACCCGGCTGCGCTGCTCGGGTCGGGCCGTGGGCCTGCCGGACGGGTTCATGGGCAATTCCGAGGTGGGGCACATGAATATCGGCGCGGGGCGCGTGATCTATCAGGACATGACCCGCATCGACATGGCCGTGGAGGACGGGTCGTTGGCCCGCAATCCGGCCCTGGCGGATCTGGCGGCCAAGGTCAAGGCGAGGGGCGGGCGGCTGCATTTCATGGGCCTTGTGTCCGACGGCGGGGTGCACAGCCATATCCGACACGTAAAGGCCCTGGCCCTGGCGGCCAAGGCCCTGGGCGTTCCGGTCCTGGTGCATGCCTTTCTCGACGGCCGGGACACGCCGCCCCAAAGCGGCCGGGAATTTGTCGCCGATCTCGACGCCTTTTTGCGCGACAACGACTGCGGGACCATCGCCTCCCTCACCGGCCGGTTCTACGCCATGGACCGGGACAAGCGGTGGGACCGGGTGAGCCGGGCCTATGCCGCCCTGACCTCGGGCACGGGCGCGCCGCTTCTTTCCGCCTCCGCCGCCGACACGGTGGATGCGGCCTACGCCGCCGGGGAGACGGACGAGTTCGTGACCCCGCGCCTTCTGGCCGCGCCGGGCGGGGAGGGCGGCCCGATCCCGGACGGTTGCATCCGGGACGGGGACGGGGTGTTTTTCTTCAATTTCCGGGCCGACCGGGCCCGGGAGATCACCCAGGCCTTCATCCGGCCGGATTTCGACGGCTTTCCCCGGGAGGCGACCCCGGATCTGGCCGGGTTCGCCTCCATGACCGAATACGAGTCCACCTTCGGCGTCCCCGTGGCCTTTGCCTCGGAATGCTACACGGGCGTCCTGGGGCAGGCCGTGTCCGAGGCGGGACTTGTGCAGCTGCGGCTGGCCGAGACGGAAAAATACGCCCACGTGACCTATTTTTTCAATTGCGGCCGGGAGGCGCCCTTCCCCGGCGAGAACCGTCTCCTCGTGCCGTCCCCGCGCGAGGTGGCGACCTACGACCAAAAGCCCCAGATGAGCGCCCGGGAGGTCACCGAGATCTTCCTGCGGGAGTGGGAGAAGGGCTACGGCCTGTACGTGGTCAATCTGGCCAACCCGGACATGGTGGGCCACACCGGGGATCTGGCCGCCGCGATCATGGCCTGCGAGGTGGTGGACGAATGCGTGGGGCGCATGTCCCAGGCGGTCCTGGCCTCGGGCGGACGCCTGTGCCTGACCGCAGACCACGGCAACGCCGAGGAGATGATCGACGCAAGTGGCGGCAAGATGACCGCGCATACGCTCAATGAAGTCCCCTTCGTGCTGGCCGACCCGGCCCACAAGGCGGCCTCGCTGTCGCCGGGCGTGCTGGGGGACATCGCGCCCACGCTTCTGGAACTGCTCGGCCTGGAAAAACCCCGGGAAATGACCGGAAAAAGCCTGCTTGGGCGCCCGTAAGGCACACTCCATGAATCCCAAAAAGCCGTTGACCCCGATCAAACCCATCGGGATGGAGCTGGTCTTCCTCTATCCCTGCCCCCAGTGTGGCCAGGCCGTGCCCGTGGCCTCCCCGGTCAAGCCGGCCCTGGCCCAATGCGCGTCCTGCCGGGCCAGGTTTCCCATCGTGCCCGTGGATGAGCGGTCGGTGAATTTCGTCAAGCTCATGACCGCAGGCGGCAAGGCCGCCATTGATCCGGATTTCGTCTAGGGCGCCAGCTTTTCCTGGCACATTTCGCCGCACCGTTTTGGCGTTCCCGTCCTGGGGATGGCGACGTCCGGCGGCGGGGCGGGCCGTGGACACCGGGGCGGGAATCGGCGATACCGGGGCGTGGCTCGACAATCCCAAGGAGGCGTCCCCATGCCCGTCAATCCCCTGGCTGGAAAACCGGCCCCCAGATCCCTTCTGGTCAACGTGCCCAGGCTCGTGGCGGCCTATTTCGCCCAGCGTCCCGATCCGGACGACCCGGCCCAGCAGGTGGCCTTCGGCACCTCCGGACACCGGGGCAGCGCCTTTGACGGCGCCTTCAACGAGGTCCATCTCCTGGCCATCGCCCAGGCCATCTGCGACTACCGCCGGGCCCAGGGCACGACCGGGCCGCTTTTTTTGGGCATGGACACCCACGCCCTGTCCGAACCGGCCTTCGTCACGGTCCTTGAGGTGCTGGCGGCGAACGGGGTGACGGCCATGATCCAGGCCGGGCGCGGCTACACCCCCACCCCGGTCATCTCCCACGCCATTTTGGGCCATAACCGGACGGCCAAGGGCGGCACGGCCGACGGCATCGTCATCACGCCCTCCCACAACCCCCCCCGGGACGGCGGCATCAAATACAATCCCCCCTCGGGCGGCCCGGCCGACACCGGCGTCACGAAAGACATCCAGGACCGGGCCAACGCCTTCATCAAGGCCGGGCTGTCCGGCGTCGCCCGCATCCCCTTCGAAAAGGCCCTGGGCGCGGACACCACCCTCGAGCACGACTACGTGGCCCCCTACGTGGACGACCTGGAAAACATCGTGAACCTGCGGGCCGTGGCCGCCGCCGGGGTGAAAATCGGCGTGGACCCCCTGGGCGGCTCGGGCATCGCCTTCTGGGAACCCATCGCGGCCCGCTACGGCCTGGACATCACGGTGGTCAATCCCGTGGTGGACCCCACGTTTTCGTTTATGACCGTGGACAAGGACGGCAAGATCCGCATGGACTGTTCGTCCCCCTATGCCATGCAGGGCCTGATCGGCCTGAAGGACCGCTTCGACGTGGCCTTCGGCAACGATCCCGACTACGACCGCCACGGCATCGTGACCCCGGGCGGCGGGCTCATGAATCCCAACCACTACCTGTCCGTGGCCGTGGACTACCTGTTCCGCACCCGGACAGGCTGGCGCGATGACGCCGCCGTGGGCAAGACGTTGGTGTCCAGCGCCATGATCGACCGGGTGGCGGCCTCGCTCGGGAGGCGGCTGTGCGAGGTTCCGGTGGGATTTAAGTGGTTCGTGGAGGGCCTTTTGGACGGTTCCTTCGGGTTTGGCGGCGAGGAGTCGGCCGGGGCCTCGTTCCTTCGTTTCGACGGCGCGGCCTGGTCCACGGACAAGGACGGCATCCTGCTCGACCTTCTGGCCGCCGAGATCACGGCCACGACGGGGAAAGACCCGGCCGAGCATTACCGGGAGCTCACTGAGCGCTTCGGCGCGCCCATCTATGAGCGCCTGGACGCCCCGGCGTCGAAGGCCCGGAAAAAGGCCCTGGCGGGCCTGTCGCCGGAGATGGTCGCGGCGGACACCCTGGCCGGGGAGACGATCACGGCCAAGCTGACGGCCGCGCCCGGCAATGGCGCGCCCATCGGCGGCCTCAAGGTGGCCACGGAAAACGGCTGGTTCGCGGCCCGGCCCTCGGGCACCGAGGACGTCTATAAAATCTATGCCGAAAGCTTCCTTGGGGCGGACCATCTGGCGAGGCTTCAGGCCGAGGCCCGGCAGATCGTGGATGCGGCCTTCGCCGCCGCCGGGGTGTAACGGGAGGGTTTTTTCCGCTTCCGGGCAACGGAAGAAACGGCCGCCAGGTTGATGATTCTGGCGGCTATTTCTTTTTCATATTTGATTCGCGAATTTTGTTTAGGTCGATATCGAGGCCTGAGGATTGTAGTTCATGGGCGATCTTAAACTTCCATGCTCCACTGGCATCATAAGGAATGTATACTATTCCATCGACATCAGATGGTTTTTCAATGTCTCCAATTATTAAAGCTGCTACACGATTTCGACCAAGTTTTGAAAAAAAATATCCAAGTTCAAATATCACGTTTTGCCTCGCACGTAACTTGTAGTTGTCACGGTCATCTTTCTTGCATCCGCAGTCGTCAGGGGATAAAATAATGATCGCAAAAGATACATCGCTATGAGCTTCAAACTTTTCTATTATTGTTTTACCTTGATTTGGCATTTCATGTAAAATGATTGCTTCAAGATTAATTTTTTCTATAAATCTTGCAAGCTCTTCTCGGCGTGCATCGTCGTGTCCATGGGCAATGAATATTTTATTTGATTTTAATGTATGTTTATCGTGATTAACGACTCTATTGCTATTGCTATTGCTATCGCTATCGCTATTGTTTTGATTGGTGTTTCGCTTGTTGTTTTCAGAAAATAAATGTAATCTTTCAATTATGGATACAATATACGTAGTTTCAGATTCAATCATTGATACGAGCGATGTGGAGAGTATTTCAGGGATCTCATGTTTCATTGAGGAGTATATAGAAGAATATTTGTTTGAGTAGATCTGAGAAATTTCGTTGTCAGTAAAAATTTCTGCAAGGGTTTCTGTATTATATAAATTCCATCGTGCGTATCTGTCAACAAATCTTCTTGGGATTACTTTGACTGTTGATGTTGGCCTGTATTCAGAGATATCATTGATAAGTTTATTCCCGATGTCAATTAGTTCTCGTAAAAGAATCTGTGCCTTTACACGGTTAATACACAAAGTAGGTTTTTGCTTGACATTGTTTTGGCGATAGTTGGTCGTGCTCATTTAAAACTCCCAGTGATTCGATGGCTGAATATTCGTTGTGGTTCTGGAGATAACTATAGCGGTGCTCAGAGAAATTCAAAGTCCGTGCTCGGTGACCGTCGTCACCATAGTCATTGCTAGTTTGATCTCTCTTGACGCCTAATCCGTGTATGCTAACCCTATGAAAAAGGTCGCAGTCGGCGACCCTCTTGATAGTGAACCGTCAGCAAGGAGCCTCTCGTGACGTTTTCCATGATGACTGGCCGTCTATGCACGGCACATTTTAACCCAGACAATGGCCTCAAGTAAAATGGCAAGTTGTGGATTTTGGCCCTGCTTTCGTTTGGGGCGGGCACGCTATGCCGGGTTCTGATCGGCCCCGCAGAGCGGGAGAAACCGTAAAGCCAGCCGATGACGCCCGGCAGTCCCGCTCCGAGGCGGCGGCCCGGCGGCTCTTGCTGGCCCATGCCTACAAGGGGCGGAAGCGTTTTTGTCCCCGCTGCCGGGACGAAAAGGTCTACGTGCTGGCCGACGGTCGGCTGCGCTGCGCCGCGTGCCGCTACACCTTTCATGAATTGACCGGCCGGTTCGTCAATATCGGGGGCTTAAGCTGCCGCGACTGGCTGCGCCTTGCCCGGCTTTTCGCCGAGGAGGCCACCGCCAGCCACATGGCCGAGGAACTGGGGCTGGCCTACAACACCGTCTACCGGGCCGTGACGGTCCTTCGTTTCGCCATCGTGGCCGGCGCCCCGGACGCCGCCCAGATCCTTTTCGGCGAGACGGGAAGGGCCATGGGCTACGACGGCGGCCGCATCGCCATGTCCCGGGATATGGCGACGGGCGGCCCCATCCCGGTCTTCGGGATCATCGAGCGGCCGGACTGGACGTTTGTGGATTTGGTGCCGGACATGCGCGTGGAGCATGTCGTCCACTTCAACCTGAGCTTCTCCCTCAAGGTGGCCCGCCTGGGCAAGGTGGTCTACACCGACCGCTACCAGCATTACGACGCGCTCATGTTCTGCGGCGGCGACGATGTCCGGCGCTACGCCGACATCCTGGACCGCACGCCCTTTCTCGATACGCGCCAGGGCGGATTTTGGAGCTTCGCCCAAAGCCGCCTGCGCCGCTATAACGGCGTCAGCGCCCGTAGATTCCCTCTGTATCTCAAGGAACTGGAATTCCGCTACAACCATCGCAATGATGATATCCTGCCGATTCTCCTGACCTATCTGTGCAGTTTGGTGCCAAAACGCGAACAAAGCGATTTGTTTTGACCTGCCCCCGGCCCGAGTCCTACTAGAATTTAACATCTGTGATTTCAGGTACTTATGTCATTTTTGACATAACGAAGGCGCAGATGGGGCGGACAGGGGGAGACCGATGGAAGCAAAACGGATCGATGCGGCGACAGCTTGGGACATCCTGCCGTTTTCCGGACTCGGATTCGATCTGGACCTGGTTCGGGCCCGGGCCGAACGGGTGTCTTTTTCCTCCGGAGCTGCGGCGGCGTCGGAGAATCCCCGAGCGAATTTCCCCGTGACCTGGCTTGCGGCGGGCTACGAACTTCAGGTTCGCCTGGGTCGGGAGATACGCGGGTGTTGAACACGTAACCGGTTGGAGGAATCAATGAAATTGAAACGCAGGGATTTTCTCAAGCTGACCGGCGGGACCGTGGCCGTCACCGCCTTCGGCGGCCTGGGATTCGACCTCACCCCGGTTCATGCCAAGGCCGAGGCGGCGAAACTGGCCGGGACCAAGCAGACCACCTCGGTGTGCTGCTACTGTTCCGTGGGCTGCGGGCTCATCGTCAGCACCGCTGATGGCGGCAAGGGCCGCGCGGTCAACGTCGAGGGCGACCCGGACCATCCCATCAACGAAGGCGCCCTGTGTCCCAAAGGCGCGTCCATCTCCCAACTCGGCGAAAACGACCGGCGCTTGCAAAAGGTGCTGTACCGCGCCCCGTATTCCGACAAGTGGGAGGAAAAAAGCTGGGATTTCGCCCTGGAGCGCATCGCCAAGCTGACCAAGGAAGCCCGCGACGCCACCTTTGAGGCCAAAGACGCCAAGGGCCAGGTGGTCAACCGGGTAAACGGCATCGCCTCCGTGGGCTCGGCGGCCATGGACAACGAGGAGTGTTGGATCTACCAGGCCATGCTCCGGGCCATGGGCCTTACGTATATCGAGCATCAGGCCCGTATCTGACACAGCGCTACTGTGGCGGCTCTGGCAGAGTCGTTCGGACGCGGCGCGATGACCAATCACTGGATCGATCTGGTCAACAGTGATTGCATTTTCATCATCGGCAGCAACCCTGCCGAAAACCATCCCATCTCGTTTAAGTGGGTCATGCGGGCCAAGGAAAAGGGCGGCAAGGTCATCCACGTCGACCCGCGCTTCACCCGCACCTCCCAGCACGCCGACGTCTTCGCCCGGCTGCGCTCGGGTTCGGACATCGCCTTTTTCGGCGGCATGATCAACTACATCCTGAAGAACAACCTGATCTTCAAGGATTACGTGGTCAACTACACCAACGCAGCCTTCATCCTCAATGACAAGTACGAGTTCAAGGACGGGCTTTTCTCCGGATTCAACGCGGAAAAGCGCAGCTACGACAAGTCCTCCTGGTCCTTTGTGAAGGACGACAAGGGCGTTCCCAAAAAGGATCCGACCCTGACCGATCCCCGCTGCGTCTATCAGATCATGAAGAAGCATTACGAGCGCTATGACCTGAAGACCGTGTCCAAGATCTCCGGAACCCCGGAAAAGGATCTGGTGGAGGTTTACAAGACCTACTCCGAGACCGGCAAGCCCGAGAAGTCCGGCACCATGCTCTACGCCATGGGCCAGACCCAGCATACCGTGGGCGTGCAGAACATCCGGGCCATGACCATCATCCAGTTCCTTTTGGGCAACATCGGCGTGGCCGGCGGCGGCATCAACGCCCTGCGCGGCGAGGCCAACGTCCAGGGCTCCACGGACCAGGCCCTTTTGTTCCACATCCTGCCGGGCTACCTGCCGACCCCCAACGCGGCCTTGCCCACGCTCAAGGATTACAACGAGAAAAACACCCCCAAGTCCGCTGATCCCAGAAGCGCCAACTGGTGGGGCAATCGGCCCAAGTACGTGGCCAGCCTGCTCAAGGCCCTGTATCCCAAGCAGGAGTTGGAAACGGCCTATTCCTGGCTGCCCAAGCTCGAACCCGGCAAGGACTATTCCTGGCTGTCGCTGTTCGACGCCATGCTGGGGGGCGCCTTCAAGGGATTCTTCGCCTGGGGCCAGAACCCGGCCGCCAGCACCGCCAACGCCAACAAGACCCGCGAGGCCATGTCGAAGCTTGACTGGATGGTCACGGTGAACCTGTTCGACACCGAGACCGGCTCGTTTTGGCGCGGCCCGGGCATGGACCCCAAAAAGATCAAGACCGAGGTCTTTTTCCTGCCCTGCTGCGTGTCCATCGAGAAGGAAGGCTCCATCTCCAACTCCGGCCGCTGGATGCAGTGGCGCTACGGCGGACCCAAGCCCCTGGGCGAGTCCAAGCCCGACGGCGACATCATCTACGAGCTGTTCGAGAAGATTCGCGAACTGTACCAGAAAGAGGGCGGGGCCTTCCCCGATCCCATCCTGAACCTCAACTGGGACGTGGCCACCAACCACGCCTTCGATCCGCACAAGGTGGCCAAGCTCATCAACGGGTATTTCCTCAAGGAAAAGACCCTGAAGGTGGGCGACGCGGACAAGACCTTCAAGCCCGGCGATCCGGTGCCGACCTTCGGCCTGCTCCAGGCCGACGGCTCCACCTGTTCCGGAAACTGGATCTACTGCGCCTCCTATACCGACAAAAACATGGCCGCCCGCCGCGACAAGACCCAGACCGAGATGCAGGCCAAGATAGGCCTGTTCCCGGGATGGACCTGGGCCTGGCCGGTCAACCGCCGCATCCTCTACAACCGCGCCTCCGTGGATTTAAACGGCAAGCCGTATCAGCCCCAGAAGGCGGTCATCGCCTGGGTGGACGGCAAGTGGGCGGGCGATGTGCCCGACGGTCCCTGGCCGCCCATGGCCGACGTGGAAAAGGGCCGGTATCCGTTCATCATGACCACCGAGGGGTTTGGCCAGATCTTCGGCCCGGGCCGCAACGACGGTCCTTTGCCGGAATTCTACGAGCCCCTGGAATGCCCGGTCAACGAGCATCCCTTCTCCAAGCAACTGCACAACCCCACCGCCCTGGTTTTCAAGGGCGAGGCCGAGAAACGGGCCGTGTGCGACCCGCGCTATCCGTTCATCTGCTCCACCTACCGGGTCACGGAGCACTGGCAGACGGGCGTCATGACCCGCTGGACGCCGTGGCTGCTTGAGGCCGAACCGCAGATGTTCGTGGAGATGAGCCCCGAGCTGGCCGAGATGCGCGGCATCAAGGGCGGCGAGAAGGTCATCGTGGAGAACATGCGCGGACAGTTGTGGGCCAAGGCCATCATCTCCGAGCGCATCAAGCCCTTTACGGTGATGGGGGAGACCATCCATCAGGTGGGCATTCCCTGGCACTACGGCTGGGTGTACCCCAAGGATGGCGGCGAATCGGCCAACCTGCTCACCCCCTCCGTGGGCGATCCCAATACCGGCATCCCGGAAACCAAGGCCTTCATGGTCAACGTGCGCAAGGCCTAAGGAGGGCCGGAAGCCATGAACGGAAAAAGCTTCTTCGTCGATCTGTCCAAGTGCACGGCCTGCCGGGGCTGCCAGGTGGCCTGCAAACAGTGGAAAAACAAACCCGCCGAAAAGACGGAAAACACCGGCTCGCACCAGAACCCGCCGGATCTGTCCTGGATGACGCTGAAACTGGTGCGGTTCACGGAAAAGACCATCGACGGCAAGTTCAACTGGCTGTTTTTTCCGGACCAGTGCCGTCACTGTGTGGATGCGCCGTGCAAGATGGTGGCCGACTCCGAAGTGGAAGGGGCCATCCTGCAGGACGAGGCCACGGGCGCGGTGATCTTTACGGACAAGACCAAGGACATCAGCATCGACAACGTGCGTCCGGCCTGTCCCTACGACATCCCCCGGGTCAATCCCGAAACCAAGGTCATGTTCAAGTGCGACATGTGCATCGACCGGGTGCAGGCGGGGCTTCTGCCGGCCTGCGTGCAGACCTGTCCCACGGGGACCATGAACTTCGGGGATAGGGACGAGATGCTGGCTTTGGCGGAAAAGCGGCTGGCCGAGGTGAAAAAGAGGTATCCCCAGGCCATTTTGGCCGATCCCAAGGACGTGCGGGTGATCTTTTTGTGCCTGTTCCCCGGGGACAACTACTATAAACACGTCACGGCCGATGCGGGCGCCCCCCGGACCATGACCCGTCAGGCGATGCTGGCCAAGCTGGCCAAGCCCTTCGCGCGCATCCTGTCGTAATCTGGCTCGCCACCCTCGGGCCTGTTACCTGCGGCCGCCGGGAGATGCTCCCGGCGGCCGTTTTTATTGGAGACTGCATCTGCTTATGTCAAACAAAGCTGGATGCGTTGAGAGTCGGAATACCTTGACGCCCCGCCCCCGTATGTTACCTTTGTGAAAAATAACGCGACACCGCCCCGCCTGTTCACAAACCGCCTGCAAGGAGCGCGAGGTGAGCCTCAGTCCACGATGTACGATCGTATGGGTTCTTGTCCTCCTGGCGTTTTCCCTCACCTCCTGTGAAAAAGACTCCGCCCGGGACGCCTCGGGTCTCATCACCCCCGGGGTCACCGACAACACCATCCTCGTCGGCTCCTCCCTGCCGCTCTCCGGCCACGCCAGCTACCTGGGCCTGCAAACCCTGTACGGGGCCATGAGCTACATCAATTACGTCAACGCCACGGGCGGCGTCCATGGCCGCACCATCGAGGTCAAGGCCTTAGACGACCAGTACGACCCGGCCAAGTGCGTCACCAACACCCAAAAGCTCATTGTCGAGGATAACGTCTTCGCCCTTTTCTGCTACGTGGGCACGCCCACGACGCTCAAAATCATCCCGCTCATCGATGAGGCCAAGGTGCCCCTGCTGGGCATCTTCACCGGCGCCAACGCGCTTCGCGAGCCCTTCAACCGCCAGATCATCAACGTCCGCGCCTCCTATTACCAGGAAACCAAGGCCGCCGTGCAGCATCTCGTGGACGACCTGGGCATCAAGCGCATCGCCGTCTTCTACCAGTACGACACCTACGGCTTCGACGGCCTCAAGGGCACGGAGCTGGCGCTCAAGGACTACGGCCTGGCCCCCGTGGCCCGGGGCACCTACGCCCGGGGCACCATGGAGGTGGAGGAGGGCTTAAACCGCATCCTGGAGGCCAACCCCGAGGCCGTGGTCATGATCGGCACCTACGGTCCCTGCGCCCGGTTCATCAAGCTGGCCGAGGAGCGGGGAGCCAATCCGGTCTTCTACGCCGTGTCGTTCGTAGGCGCGGACGAGATCGCCCGCATTCTGGGGCCGGAAAACACGGGCGAGGTGATCATGTCCCAGGTGGTGCCGCCGCCGGATCTGCCCGAGACGCGCACGCTTTTATGGGGCGTGGTGGAATATTCGGACATGCTCAAGAAATACTATCCCAAGGAAATGCCCAACACCGTGGGCCTGGAGGCCTACATCAACGCCAAGGTGCTGGTGGAGGGGCTGCGCCGGGCCGGCCGCGACCTGACCCGGAGCCATTTCATCGACGCCATCGAATCCATCCGCGACTATTCCGTGGGCATCGCCAACACCATTTCGTTCAGTCCGGAAAAGCATCAGGGGTTGGAGCGGGTGTATTTCAACAAGCTCGAAAACGGGAAATTCGCGCTCATCACCGATTGGACCAAAATACGAATCCATCGACCCGAGGTCAGGGAAGCGCAGCCTGAATCCGTCGAAGGGACGCCGCGTGGTGAAAATGAAGCCGTTCCGGCACGTCAGCCTTAAGATCAAGATCTTTCTGAGCACCCTTGGCGTGGTGCTCCTGATCAGCGTGACCATCGCCATGCTGGCCAGATGGATATTGGTCTCAAGCCTCACCCGCGAGCTGGAGTTGCGCGGCGTGGCCATCGCCCAGAGCATCGCCGAGGGCGGCAGCGGCTATGTGCTGGACCAGGACACCCCCAACCTGGTCAGCCTGATCTTCGACGCGGCCCAGCTCGGCGAACGCAAGATCCTCATCTCCTACATCTACATCGTGGACATGGACGGCAACGTCCTGGCCAACACCTTCATCAAGCCCTTTCCCCGGGATCTCCTGTCCGTCAACATCCTGCCGCCGGACAAGGACCAGGCCGTGACGCTCATTCAGGTGGACGGGGAGCAGGCCTACGACATCGCCGTGCCCATCAAGGAGGGCATCTACACCCTGGGCTCGGTGCATGTGGGCCTGAACAAGAACCACATCGACAACCTGGTGGGCAAGCTGCGCTTCACCTTCCTGGGGTTCATTTCGGCCATCGTGGTCATCATTTTTCTCATCGCCCTGCGCCTGTCCAACTACATCACCCAGCCCGTCACCCGCCTGACGCGCATCTCCGACGAGATCAGCCGGGGCAACCTGGATTTCCCCATGGCCCTGCTCGACGCTCAGGGCCGCGAACCCCGGGATTGTCCGGCCTACAACAACACCGACCTGCCGTGCTGGCATTTCGACCAGAACCTGATGGCCGAATCCGAGGCCACGGCGGAGAACGTGCGCACCTGTAAGGAGTGCGTGTTCTATAAAAAGCGCAAGGGCGACGAGGTGGACCAGTTGGCCGACTCCTTCAACAACATGATCTGGTCCATCAAGCTCTACCGCCGCAGGCTGCGGGAATCCGAGGAAAAATACCGTTCTCTTTTCGACAGCAACCCCGATCCGGTCTTCGTGGTGGATTTGAACAAAAAGCGCATCCTGGACGCCAACCCCCGGGCCGAAGAGGTTTACGGCTATACCAAGCCCGAGCTCCTGGGCCGTCCCATCGCCGACCTGGAGCCGCCCGACGGCATGACCGGCGTCTGCCGTTTCCTGAACATGCCCCAGGCCGGGGAATGCATCCTTTTCCCCAAGGTGCGGCACATCAAAAAGGGCGGCGTCCCGTTTTTCGTCAACCTGCACGCCTGCCGCACCCATTACCGGGGCAAGGAGGCGGTGATTTTCTCCACCACGGACATCACGGACATGGTGGAAAAGGACGCCCAGCTCATCCAGGCCAGCAAGATGAAGACCCTGGGCGAAATGAGCGCGGGCATCGCCCATGAACTCAACCAGCCCTTAAACGCCATCAAGATGGGCAGCGATTTTCTAAGCCTCATGGTGGGCCAGAAACGGGACATCCCCAAGGAACACCTGGGCCGGGTGGTGGGGGAGATCAGCGTCCAGGTGGACCGGGCCGCAGCCATCATCAACCATCTGCGGGAGTTCGGCCGCAAGTCGGACCTCAAAACGGAAAAGGTGGACATCAACATCCCCATCCGGGGCGTGTTCACCATCATCGGCCAACAGCTGGCCCTGCAAAACATCGACGTGACCCTGGATTTGTGCGATTCTCTCCCCCAGATTCACGCCCATTCCAACCGGCTCGAGCAGGTGTTTTTCAATCTGGTGACCAACGCCCGCGACGCCGTGAACATGCGTCGGGACACCGCTGAAAACGGGGGCGGGCCCCGGGAGATATCCATTCGCTCCTGGCTTGAGAACGACCGGGTGGCCGTGACCGTCTCCGATACCGGCTGCGGCATTACGCCACAGGATCTCCAGAAGATTTTCGAGCCGTTTTTCACGACAAAAACCATGGGGCACGGCATGGGGCTCGGACTGTCCATCTCCTACGGCATCGTCAAGGATTACGGGGGCGATATTGAGGTGGGCAGCGAACCCGGGGAAGGCACCACCTTCAAACTGACGTTTCCCCTGACGGACAACTGAAAAAGAGGATGCACAGATGCGACGGATTTTGGTCATTGACGACGAAAAGCCGACCCTGTCCATGTTTTCGCTCTATCTTGAGGCCTACGGCTTCGAGCCGCTGACGGCCGAGACAGGGGAGCGGGGGCTGGAAATCTTTCGCGAACACCATCCCTCCATCGTGCTGACGGACATCAAGATGCCGGGCATGGGCGGGCTGGCGGTGCTCAAACAGATCAAGGAGGAGAGCCCGGACACCGAGGTCATCGTCATCACCGGCCATGGCGACATCGATCTGGCGCTTAAGGCCTTAAACCTCAACGCCACGGATTTCATCGACAAGCCCATTCGCCAGGAGGCCCTGGAATCGGCCTTGCGCCGGGCCGAGGAGCGGCTGGCCTCCCTGCGCGACAAAGATCAGGAGATTGCCGTACGCGAGGTGGGCGACGTGGTCGCCATCGACATCCGGGGCAACCTCACCTCGCGTTCCGAACCGTACCTGGTCAAAGCCTACAAGGAGGCCTCCGGGCCCCAGGGGACACGCCCGCTGCTTTTGCATTTCGAACAAAGCGCCTCCATAAACGGGGCTGGGATCGCGGTGCTGACCCAGCTTCTCCTGGAAAGCGACAAACTCGGGCAGCCCGTGGCCATCTCCGGACCCTCGGAGAATTTCACCAAGGTTTTCGAGATCGTGGGCATCACCAAGTTCGTGGACATCTTCGAGACCGAGGAGGCGGCCGTGGTCATGCTGCAAGGCAAGGGTAGCGGCTCGACGACAGAGGGAGCGCAATGACCGGGCGCTTTAAGATCGGGGTGCGGCGCCCCTGGGCCGTGGCGGTGCTGTGGGGCGCGTTGACCGTCTTGTGGGCAGGCGTGGCCGGGGCCGAATTGCCCGGAGCGGGAGATACGTTGCCGACGTTTTCCCTGCCGTCGCCGGGGGCGGCCGAGGATCGGGCCGCCCTGGGGCTGGGGGACGCGGCGACCTTTGGCGTGGCCGATGTGGATGCCCAGTGCGTCATCTTCGAGGTCATCGGCGTGTACTGCGTGGAATGCCACAAGCAGGCCCCGATTTTCAGCAGGCTGCATGCCCGGCTGGCCAAGGACGGGAATCTGGCCGGGCGGGTGAAGATGCTGGCCATGGCCGCCGGGGCCACGGACAAGGAAGTGGACTATCTGCGCAAAAAAGGGGCCTATCCCTTTGTCGTGGTCAATGATCCCGATTTTGTCGCCCATAAGATTCTTGGCGAACCCAAAACCCCCTTCACCATGGTCGTGACCCGGGAGGGCAAGGTGGTTTTCGCCCACCTGGGCGTGATTGCGGACACGGGCCCCATGTACCGCGAGATCGAGAAACAGTGTCGATGAGCAGGGAAGCGGAGGGCGCGGCACAACCCCTTTTTTGCCGGGACGCGGACGCCGATCCCTCAGGAACCATCGCCCGCCGCCTGTTTCAGCTCCAGACCCTCAATGAGGCCTCCTTTGAATTGAGCCGCCAGTCCTGCCCGGGGGACATCGCGGATTCGTTTCTTTTGACGGCCATGGGGGCGCTTGGCGCGGTGCAGGGATTCGTTTTGGTCATAAGCGCCGCCGGGGTCAGGCGCGTCCTTTCCGTCCGGGGCTTTCCCGAGGCCGAGACGGAAGGCCTGCGGGGCGATCCCGGACGGATCATGCAAACCTACTGTTCGGCCGTCAAACCGGGGCAGCCCGTCCCCCCGTCGCGCCCGCACATCCTTTTTGCCGGAAAACGGTCCGATCTGACGCTTTTTCCTGTCGGCACGGCGATACTGGTCAAATGGGTCGTGGACGATGAATGCGGCTTTGTGGGGCTGGGGGCGAAGCTCAAGGACGCCTATACCGGCGATGACCGCGATTTTCTCATCTCCCTGACCGCAACCTTCCAGCATTTTTTCGGGCGGACCTGTTTTATCGAGGAGATACATCGTCTCAACGAGGAACTGCAAACCGGAAACCGGGAGTTGCAGGACTCCCTGGCCGCCTCGCGCCGTCTGGGAACCGAGCTTGACCGCCGCATCTACCATCTGAAGTCCGTCAACGACACGGTCAATGAATTGAGCGGCCTGCTGGATTCCGGCGAACTCATGCAGCGTTTTCTGCTCCTGTCCATGGGCGCGGTGAGTGCGGCCCGGGGATATCTGGCGCTTTTTTCCCAACCCGGCGATCAGAAACGGCTGGTCTGCCGGGGGATGGCGGAGTCGTCCCTGGCCGAGGCCGATGGGGCGCGCCTCAGCCGATTGGTGACCAGGATGCTTTTTTCCGGCCCCCAGGGGGCCGGAAGCGTCGGCCTGCGCCGGGGTCTGGTCGAGGAGGGAGCGGTGTTGGCCGACGCCGGTCTGCCGCCGGACATGCCCGGGGTCTGGTTCGTGGTGGACGGGGTCCGGTTCGGGTTTCTGGGGCTGGGAGAACGCCTGGCGGCCACGGCTTTCGATCCCCTGGAATGCGATTTTTTGCTGACGGCCACCGGGGCGTTTACGATTTTTTTGCGCAATGCCGGGCTCCACGAGGAGAAAAACCGCCTGATCGACAACCTGGCCTCCCAAAACCGGGAACTTCAGGAAACCCTGGACTGCCTGACGCGCTCCCGGCAGGAGGTGGACGTTCTCAAGGCGGCCAAGCAGCGGATCACGGAGCTTGTGCGCTGCGAGATGGACCGGGTGGGCCGGGTATCGCTTACGGACTTCGTGCTCATCCTGTGCGTCTCCCTGGCCATCGGCATCCTGTTCAATTCCGCCAATCCAAGCGGCGTCAGCCTGATGCCGCCCGGTTGGGGCCGACCCGCCATCCAGGCCGTGGATCCCTCCCTGGCCCGGGCGAGACTCGATCAGGGCGGGGCGATCATCGTGGACGCCAGGCCCCGGGAGTTTTTCGAGCTAAAACACATCCCGGGGGCGGTGAACCTTCCCCTGTCCCTGTTCGACTTCGTGTACGGCATGGAAATGGCCGACATGGACCCCGCCAGGGAGGTGGTGGTGTATGGGGGCAACATCAGCCGCCGCTATGACGATGACGTGGCCGCGCTGTTGATCGAACGGGGGCACGGCGACGTGAAACTGTTGTCCGGCGGCCTCGAGGCCTGGGAAAAACGCGGATTTCCGGTCACGCCATGAGCGCATTTGACAGACAAAACCTGTGCCGCCTGCATGCCTGGCTGGCCCTGGCCTTCCGGCTCTACATCGGCGGCCTGTTCATCTATGCCAGCATCTACAAGATTAATTATCCCGCCGAGTTTGCCGAGACCATCGCCTCCTACCAACTCGTGCCCTCTTTTTTGGTCAACATCACGGCCGTGGTGCTGCCCTGGATCGAGCTCATCACCGGAACCCTGCTTCTGGCCGGGATTCGTCCCCGGGCCGCCACGGCCATCCTGGGCGGACTGCTGGTCCTTTTCACCCTGGCCATCGCCTGGGTGCTTGTTCAGGGCGTGCCTATCGGATGCGGCTGCTTTCACACCATCGAGGATCCCATTTCCTGGAAGACCCTGGTCCGTGATCTGGGCTGGCTGGCCATGACCGCGTACATCTTCACGCATGACCGGCTCTTTCACCTCGAAGAACAGTTCATGATGAAAATCAAGGAATTGTGATGCGATCCTTTTGCCTGCCATGGATCCTGCTCCTGATCCTGATGACGGTCGCCTGCGGCCGGTCATCGCCCGTGTCCGGGAACTATGAGGCGTCTTATGGGGAGAGCGGCCGCGACAAAACCATTGTCTTGGAATTGCGCGAGGGAGGCCAGGGCTCCTGGACGGCGGATGGGGAGAGCATCGCCTTCAAGTGGGACGTGCGCGACGGGGAGGTCTTGTTGCACACCAAGGCCGGGGGCGTGATTCGGGCCGTGGCCAGGGGAGAGGTGTTGACCACGGATCTGCCGGGGGTGGGAAAGCTGGTTTTTCGCCGTCAGGGGCCATGAGATCGGCCATCCCGTGGTCCGTTCACGGCGCCCGGGGGGCCAGGAAATGGTCGAAGAGGGTCCGCAGTTCCTCTTCGCTGTGCGCCCCTTGCAGACGATACACCACCTGCCCGTTTTGAATGAAGACCAGCATGGGGATGGGGTTGAAGCCGTAGTGCTCGACCCCGGCCTCGCCGACCCAGTAGACCGGAAACTCCACGCCGAACCTGTTCACCATGGGCTGCATGGCCTGGGCTCCGGCAAAATCCACGCTCACCCCGTACAGCGCCAGCCCCTGGCCGTGGTAGTGTTTGTGGAGTTTCACCAAATGGGGCAATTCCGCTTTGCATGGGCCGCACCAGGAGGCCATGGCCACCAGCACGCCGCGATCCGTCTGGGCGATGAGCGTGTCCAGGTCGCGCAAAGGCACGGCGGTCACGGTGGACGGCGGTCCGGCCAGGGCAGGGGGGGCGGCGGCGAGGATGGCGTAGACAAGCCCGCAGAAAAGAAGTGTCGCCGCCACGGCCCGGATACGCGCCGGGTGGTGACGCCAAGCGTCGCGACGATGCAGGGATAAAATCATGGACGTGTCTTCGTCCGTCAGGCTTTGGTCATTGGTTCGAACGTGCTGGGCGTTCCCCAGACGCATTGGCCAAAACGGCCGAACGGCATCCGCAGACGGTCGCTGGCAAACCGTACCATTCTCCCAAGGCCTGGGCAATGGAACACTGCTGGCACGGAAAACACGGATACGTGGGACCGCCGTGGGTTTGACCATCCCGGGCGTGCCGGTTGCGGGGCTGAAAAAAGCGGCGGCCTTCCGTGAGAAGAAACTATTCTTTTCAATATATTGGCTATTGGTTGTGAACGGGCGCAACCTCTTGTAAGATAGGGTGACGCCAAAGAGGCAGCCCCGCCAATGTCCGGCACATTCGTTTGGAGGGCGTGGGCCGTTTTACCCGTCATGAAAATGAAAACATCACGCGGCATCCTGGGCGACATGTGCCTGTGGGTTTCCATCCTGGTCATTTACGGCCTTTTGGGATACAGG
Source organism: Desulfolutivibrio sp. (assembly GCF_036584575.1). Classification (NCBI taxonomy): domain Bacteria; kingdom Pseudomonadati; phylum Thermodesulfobacteriota; class Desulfovibrionia; order Desulfovibrionales; family Desulfovibrionaceae; genus Desulfolutivibrio; species Desulfolutivibrio sp. The sequence goes on along the minus strand of NZ_JAZHDB010000202.1, from coordinate 9,540 downwards.
ATATATGTCATGTATTCCGAAGGGATCTGGCTGGACTGGACCGTGGGCGAGGCTGTCCCCGATTCCATGGTCATGGTCGTCATCGGCATGCGGCCGTCGATCCTGAAAACCATGGTGATCTGGCTTTTGTCGCAGGATGTCCTTTTGTACATGCTGCCGTTTCCGATCATTCTGGCCATTTTGGACCGCTGGCCGGGAGGGGATGACCGGGATGCGTGACGCGCGGCGGGACCGTGCGGGTTTGATCGTGCGTATTGGTTTGGAGAGAGCAGGGATCAAGAGGTATCGCCGTGATTCGAGTTTTTTGTGCGGTTGTTCTGGCTGTCGTGGGCGTTATGCACGGTAGCGTTGCTCTTGCCGGGGAAAGGGTCGAGACGACGGCCATCCCGATAACCGTTTTCCTGGATCAAGGCAGTCGGGCCTTTTGCGCCGAGTTGCGGTCGACGCCGGGAGATCGGATGTTTGTGGCGTGCGACGACACCACGAGCAAAAAGGTGATGGAAGAGCTGTTCGCCTTGGGAAAAAAGGGAGAGGCCTGCACGGTGGTCGGCGAGGTCGTCGGCCGTGCCGGGGATGTCGACCGTCTGGTGGTCAGCCAACTCCGCCCCGCCGCCAAGGGGAATCCCTAGCGCCACGTTCCGCAAATAAGTACGCATGAGAGTGAAGTCATGGCGGCCAGAAGACCGCAGAAACCCAGAGCTTCCAGCCCGCTGCAATATATGCGTATTTGTGGAACGCCACGCGAGTGAGGCGTCCCGTAAGGAATACGCCGGTATTATTTGCAAAAAAATAAGTGTTTCATGTTGTTGCTTTTACTATTCAGAGACGCCGATGTCGAGGACACGGCATGTCTCTCCCCTCCGGGCACGGCCTGGGGCGTCGTGCCGAAAGCGCCGAAAGCGCCTGAACCGTATGACGCGGATCGCGTTGTTCCCGCGCCAATTCGCGCTACCGCCCGGAATGGACGCCACATGATCCGCCTGCCGGGGGATGGCGAGCCGCCACGGTCGGAGGCGGCGTGTTTCGGGTTCAGATTATGCTCCGGCCATCCCCCGGGGAGTGTCCGCCGGAGGGAAACTGCGCCAAATGGAGGTGCGTATGGATTCCATGAAGGCCATTTTGCCGGACATGATCAACGCCCGGGTGGAAGATCTTTTCAATGCACAGCTTTCCGATGAAGAGGTCCTGGCCCACATGGCGGACATGCAGCGCAAGGTCGAGCATCTGCTGGAACTTGCCTCCGAAGAAAACCGGGAGGCGTCGGCGCTCTTGTTGCAAGAGTTGATCGAACTGTCGCATCGCGTCCGGCGAAGCTATGTGGACATGTCCTACCGCCAGGGACTGCGCGACGGCTTCCAGATGCAAACGGACCTGTAAGCCGCGTGACGCCCCGGCCGACACGGGATGTGGAGCATGAAACCTCAACCGGTGGGACGTCGTCCTCCCCGTTTCGAGAGAGCTATGGCCGCCAAGGATCTCCAAGAGGTCGAACATTGCGTCTATATGATCGATCTGGTCATTCGGGAAATCGTCAATTCCCCGAAGATCGCGGATAAACAGTACGCCATGGACAAGATCGTGGACAGTTTTCGGGATATCCTGCGTCATGAAGGATATGCCGTCACCTCCCCGGCCCTGAAGAAAAAACTCGTCTATCATGAATGATGGCGACCTGGGCCCGCCGCGCACATCGGCTCCCGGCCCCATGGTCCGTCCTTCCCCCAGCCCTGATCCCCATTCCTCCAAAGGAGAACACCGTTTGAACACGGCCAGACAGACTACCTGGGCCCTTGGACCGGCCCAAGGCCCCATTGACGGGGACGTTTCCAAACGCATCGACGTGCTGCGCTTGATCCTTATCGCCCTGGTCGTCATCGGCCACGGCTACCGTGTCCTCGTCGCCCTGGTGCCCGATCAGGGCCCAGGCATGCGCGTTGTCCTGGACATCTTCAACAACAACGTCACCCATGCCGCCATACCGCTGTTTTTCGGCATCTCCGGCTATCTGTTTTTGCGAAAATTCGATCTTTCCTTTGACGCCTATGTCTCCATGTGCCGTAAAAAGCTCTTTTCCATTCTGGTTCCCTACATCCTTTTCAATCTGATCTGGATTTTGTGGCTCTACTTCGTGGGCAGCATCGAGATGTTCGGCTCCAAGACCTTTCTTTTGCAAGAGGGGATTATCACCAAGCTGTTGGGGGTCGGCACGGTTCCGGTCAACTATCCCCTCTGGTTCCTTCGGGATCTGCTGATCGTGTTTATCCTAAGTCCTGTCCTGCTGGTGTTTTACAAGGAAGCCCCCCTGATCGGCGTGATCACCTTTTTTGCCTTGTGGGCTCTCCTGGCCCAGGAAACCTCATATTCGCTTTTTGGGAACATGTTTGCGTTCTACGTTGGGGGACTTGTGTCCCGGTACGATGTCAACCTTCGTGATTCCGGCCCTCTGGACAAATATGTTTTTCCAGGATTTCTGGTCTCAACGGCGATCCTCATTTTTCATGCGGAACTTGGCATGAAGCATGATATCTATATGCTGTTTTTTAAATGCAACATGCTTTTTGGCGTTGTCTTTTTCTGGTGTCTTTCCCGGTATTCCTTTATGAAAAACAGCAAGCTCTTGCATATCGGAGCCACCTATAGTTTTTTCATTTATCTGACGCATGAACCGACCCTCTCCTGGCTTCAGACAAATATCCTGTCCGTCTATCAACCGCGCGACAGCCTGTCCCAAATCGTCTATTTTTTTGGGTCCGGCATCGCGACCATGCTGCTGCTGGGCACTATTGGAGCGATCCTGTCCCGCATCATCCCCGGGGTGTATGCCGTGGCCACGGGCGCCCGTAGGCGGCGCTGACACGAACCCCGGGCGATGTTCGTCGCGGGAGGCGTTCGTTATGGAATCCGATACGTTCATTTCATAAAAGCCGGAGTATTTTATCGTGTTTTTTTTGGGATTCGTGTATGCGAATTCCCGGGGCGCGTCGCGTCGCCGGGCCCGATTTCGGTCGAAGATGGTGAGGCTCATAGTGGCCAAGGTCTGCCGTGAGGAAGAGGAAGGAACGCGAACGGTTTGTTCTTTTCCAGTAAATACGCTCCAATTTTTCAGGAAATCGCGTCGGCGGCCTCCCTTCTTGTCCCCGTCACACCATAATGCAATTTCGTTGCCTCCTCTTGGCGGGCCTGCACGCGACGGCTGCGAAGGCGGAGACTGGATGACACGTTGGACGGCATGATTCATGCTGTTAGATAATTTCTCGGGAGAGGCCTGAATACGCGGATCTTTCATCAGGAGGCCAGACCCTCGAGAACCTTTTTAAGGATGATGACATGTTGACCTATGTGGCGAGTTCCGAACAATGCTGCACCCGGAATCTACGCATTCTCGTGGTGGAGGATGATCCCAACCACCGTAAGCTGGCCCGGCAGGTTTTGGAGGACAGCGGCCATGAGGTGCTCTCCGCCGCCGACGGCGAAGAGGCCTTGGCCCTTTTGCTCATCCGCGACTTCGATGTGGTGGTCCTGGATATGCGCATGCCCGGCATGGACGGGCGGGAATTCATCCGCCGGGTTCGCACCTGCGGCCGGGAGTTTGCCGACATCCCCATCATCGTCATGACCGGCTACGGCATCAGCCAGCACCGGGAGCTTTTTCAACGCTACGACATCCGCGACTTTCTGGACAAGCCCTACGACTGCGACAATCTCCTGGACCGAGTGGGAAATTACCAGGCCCGGGCGTGAAGATCCGTCCCGGCCGTGACGCCTTTCAGTCGGGTTGACGGGCTTGTTTTCCATTTCCCAGGAAATGACTCTGATTTTTTCAGGCGCGGCGGACGTTCGGTCAGGGGAGTGGCCTGCTGCGGCCCGAACCCCTTTCCCCCGAGGGCCGGGCGTATGGACTTTGACTGCGAAGTTCCGTAAACATTTCAGTTTGCACGCCGCACGGACGATATCGTCCCGGCGGGACATGGAGAGCCAGCGAGGACGCACATGCTCATCATCGAAGACCTGCACGTGAAGATCGGCGAACGCGAGGTGCTCAAGGGCATCAACCTGGAAATCGCCGACAACGAGACCTTCATCTTGTTCGGCCCCAACGGGTCCGGAAAAACCACCCTGCTCATGACGCTCATGGGCTTTGGCAACTACGAGATCACCAAGGGACGCATCCTGTTCCGCGATACGGACATCACCCACGCCGCCATTTATGACCGGGCCAAGCTGGGCATCGGCATGTCCTTCCAGCGGCCGCCCACCATCCACGGCTTGAAAACCCGCCACCTGGTGTCCATGTGCGGCCAGGGCCGCGAGGTTCCGGTGGAGGAGCTGGCCCGGCGGGTGAACATGGAGACCTTCCTGGACCGGGACATCAATTCCGGGTTCTCCGGCGGCGAGATCAAGCGTTCGGAACTGTTGCAGCTCATGGCCCAGCAGCCCCATCTGCTGCTTTTCGATGAGCCGGAATCGGGCGTGGACCTGGAGAACATGAAGCTCATCGGCACCACCGTGCGCGAGCTTTTGACCGGCGCGGCCGCCCCCCAGCCGGACAAGAGCATGAAGGAGCTCAAGGAGCTCAAGGCCCGCCGCCGCACCTCGGGGCTGATCATCACCCATACCGGCTACATCCTGGAATACATCAACGCCGACCGGGGCCAGGTGCTCTACGACGGCCATCTGTGCTGCGAGGCCAATCCCCGGGATATCCTGGACCACATCAGCAAGTACGGCTACCAGGAATGCGTGCGCTGCCTGAAATAAGACGCGGAGTCCGATCATGAAAGACCTAAATCTCGACGCCTTCACCTTTAGCGGCATGAACCGGGGGGAGATTCCCGATCTGACCTCCCTGGACGCCGCCGACAAGACCGAGATGCTCATGTCCGGCGTGGACGTGAGCGGCAAGGGCCGCAGCGGCACCTACCTGCAGATCGACCACGGCAAGGTGCACTGCCGGGCCACCCAGCCCGGGGTGGAGATCCTGGACATCAAGGAGGCCCTGGCCAAGTACGACGGCCTGCCGGGCTACTTCTGGACCCAGGTGGACAAGGACAAGGACGAATACACCCGGGCCGCGGCCGAGAACCTGCACGGCGGCTATTTCATCCGCACCGAGAAAGGGGCCAAGATCGTCGATCCGGTCCAGTCGTGTCTGTTTCTCAAAGGCGACATGGTGGGCCAAAACGTCCACAACGTGGTCATCGTGGAGGAAGACTCGGAACTGCACATCATCACCGGCTGTTCCGTGGCCCACGGCTCCAAGGGCGCGGCGCACCTGGGCATCTCCGAATTTTTCGTGAAAAAAAACGCCAAGCTGACCTTCACCATGATCCACAACTGGGCCGAAACCACGGTGGTGAGGCCGCGTACCGGCGGCATCGTGGAGGAAGGTGGCGTTTTTCTTAATAACTACGTGCTGTTAAAACCGGTCCACGACCTGCAAAGCTACCCCGCCATCACCCTGGCCGGACGCGGGGCCGTGGCCCGCTTCAATTCGGTCATCGTGGCCCCGACGGGCTCCAAGGTGGATTCGGGCAGCAAGATTCTCTTAAACGCCCCCGACACCCGGGGCGAGATCATCTCCCGGACCATCGCCTCCGGCGGAACCATCATCGCCCGGGGCTACATCGGCGGGCACAGCGTCCCGGCCAGGGGCCACCTGGAGTGCAAGGGGCTGATCCTGGGCGGCGGGATCATCCACGCCATTCCCGAGCTTTTGGGCGCCCGCGACGGCGTGGAGCTGTCCCACGAGGCCGCCGTGGGCAAGATCGCCCAGGAGGAGATCGAATACCTCATGGCCCGGGGCATGGACGAGGAGGAGGCCACCTCCACCATCGTGCGGGGATTCCTCAATGTGGACATCATGGGCCTGCCTGCGGAACTCAAGGAGGTCATCGACCGGACCATCCAGGAGACCGAGAAGGACATGTTCTAGGCTGCCGCCTATCTTCATGAAAAGACGCGGGGCGTCCGGAAATGACTTCCGGACGCCCCGCGTCTTTGCGCCAGGGCGGTTGGGCCGCGCCCTATTTTTCGATCTCGAAATAGTCCGCCAAGTCGATGCCCGGGAACTCGAACAAAAGCGGCGTGCAGGTTCCGCTTTGGATGACCCGCAACACGCAGGGCAGGGCGGCCCCGGGCCGGATGCCGTACTTCTCCAGGAACCGGGGGCCGGGAGGCCAACCGTTGACCAGGGTCATGGTCTGGACCTTTCCCGCCAGATGGCTGCCTTGGGGCGGCAGGGGGCCTACGGGCGCAAAGGCGTAGGTCACGGTCAGGCCCGGATAGGGCGGGGTGGGGACATCCTTGTCCGGCGCGGCCGGAGTCACGGCCAGAATGGTGGCTGTGCCGGGGTGGTCGGCGTAGGTGCAGGGGCCGCCCACCCGAATGCCCATGGGTTCCGGTTTCCCTTTTGCCGGGGGCGGTGAGGCGTTGGATGCGGCAAAAGTCGGCGAGGCCGACAGCATGGCGGCCGTCAGGGCGACGGCGGCGACAAGGGTGCGCTTCATGGGGTATCCTTTCCTATTTCGAGACGATGCGCAGGTACAAATCCCCTTTCCAGGGGCCGAAGCGGCGGCCCATGCCGCGAAGCCGCAGGGGACGCCCCGGGAGGTAGTCCCCGGGCAGGGTCACCTCCACGGTGGTGGGCTTGGGGGTGAAGACGCCGTGGCGGATGCCCACCCGGATGCGGGCGCCGGGCATGAGGCTGGCCCCGGGTACGGTTACGGTCTGCTCGTCGTCGAGTTGCGAAAAGAACCAGGATTTGATGTTGCCCCACAGCCCCTTGGTCAGGTCCAGGGAAAAGGCCCGCTCTCCCCACTTGAAGGTCAGCTCTTTTTTCCCCAGCGGGGTCACGCCCCGCCCGGCGCTGCGCACCTGGCGGTAGATGTCCTGGAACACCTGGCGGGCGAAGGGATCCTTGAGCAGGTCTTGCAGCACCTCCTCACGCCGGAAATAGAATCCGGTCTGGGCGCCGGCGCTTCCGGCCGCCCGGCGGTAGGCCTCCTGGCCCCGGTGATTTTGGAAGCCGGGGCTTGGGCCCGTGGCCCCGCCCGGACGCGACTCGGGGCCGGGGTCGAAGCGTTGCCCCCTGGCCTGGGGGCCGTCGCCGCCTGGCGGCGGGGGGGAATCCTCGGGACGCTCCTGGTGGGCGTGTTTGACCAGGAGATAGGCCTCGTTGAGCTTTTGGAACTTGCGTTTGGCGGAAGGGTCGTCGGGGTTTAAGTCCGGATGCAGGGCAAAGGCCTGCCTGCGGTAGGCGGACTTGATCTCCTCGATATCCGCCCGGGGGCTTATGCCCAGGATGCGGTAGCCTTCGTCAAGCCGCATGGGGGGCGGTTCCCGTGGGTTGCGTGGCCGGGTCGGGGTGCGCGTCGGTGTCCGAATCGTTCATTACCAGGGCCTCGGGGGTGTCGGCCTCGCGGTGTTTGCCGCTGTTCTCAGTCTCCGGACCCGGGGCGTCGGGATCGCACGGCCCCGAAGAGCGGCAGATGCCCTGTTCCCGCAAATAGGCCAGGCCTTGGCGGGCGAACTCCGCATGGGGCACGTCCGGGGCGATGCCGGGACAGAAGTCCTGGGCCATCTCCCAACTGATGGCGTCGATCAGGTTGCCCCGGAAAAAGGGCCAGGCCCGGCAGATGTCGGGCCTGGCCGGATGCACGCCGCATCCCGCCCCTTCCCGAAAATACAGGCAATAGCCGTCGGAACGGCTTTTTATGCGGTACTTGCCGCACACCTGTTGTACAGCCTGGGCCAAAAAGACCTCGCGGGAGAGACCAAGGTGGGCGCAAAGCCGGACAATGTCGGCCTCGGCCAGCACGATCCCCCCCTCGCCCTGGCAGCAATGGCCGCACAGGCGGCAGGTGAAGGCCGATTTTTCAGACATGTGGTTGCCTTACGCCAGAAGTCTTTGGTGTTCAACCATGAGGCAACGATCCTCAACCACGGTGATCGGCCGTCCGGCCAGGATGGCCCGGGCCTCGGGGCTGGCGATCCCCGACTGCATCCAGAAAATTTTGGGCGAAACCGCCAGGGCCGCGACCTCCCGGGCATGGGCCGGGCAGTGCTCCGGGGCCCGGAACAGGTCCACGATGTCGATTGCGCCGGGAACGTCGGCCAGGGACGGATAGGCGATAAGCCCCCAGACGGTTTTCCGCACGGGATGCACGGGATAGACCGTCAGCCCGGCCCGGAGCAGATACCGGCCCACGCCGTCCACCGGGGAACCGGGCCGGTCCTTGGCCCCGACCACGGCCACGCAACGGCATTGACGCAAAAGGGCGCGCAGGGCGCTGTCATCTTGAAGCATGGGTTCGCCTTGGGTTTTCGTTCCGGAAAAAAAGGTGTATCCGCCGGGAAACGCCGCCGCGCCTTTTGCGCGGCAAAAGGACGCTTCCATGCCACACTCTGCGCTCCAATCCACGCCCCAGGCCGCGCCCGGCCGCCTGGACGCGCGGGCCGCCGCCCGCCTGTGGGAGGAGGCCGACGTCTTCGCCCTGGGCCGCATGGCCGACGACATGCGCCGACGCCTGCACCCGGACCCTGTGGTCACCTACATCGTGGACCGCAACATCAACTACACCAATATCTGCGCTTGCGGGTGCCGGTTCTGCGCCTTTTTTACGGCCCCGGGCCAGCCCGGCGGCTACGTGCTTTCCCGGGAGGAACTGGCGGCCAAGGTCCGCGAGACCGTGGAGCTTGGCGGCTACCAGATTCTCCTCCAGGGCGGCATGCATCCGGACCTGGACCTGTCGTTTTACACCGGCCTTTTGGCCTTCCTGAAGTCGTCCTTTCCCCAGGTGGCCATCCATGGCTTCTCGCCCCCAGAGATCGTCTATTGGGCCAAAAAAGAAAAGAAATCCATAGCCTGGATCATCGGCGAACTCAAGGCGGCCGGGCTCGATTCCATCCCCGGCGGCGGCGCGGAGATCCTCGTGGACGCCGTGCGTTCCAAGGTTTCGCCCAACAAGTGTCCGGCAGGCGAATGGCTGGAGGTCATGGCCACGGCCCACGGCCTGGGGCTGCGCACCACGGCCACCATGATGTTCGGCATGGGCGAGACCATCGAAGACCGTATCGAGCACCTGGAGAAAATCCGGGCGCTTCAGGACGAAACCTCAGGGTTTACGGCGTTCATCCCCTGGACCTTCCAGCCCGCCAACACCAATCTATCCGCGCCGGAGCTGTCCTCCTGGGAATACCTCCGTTTCCTGGCCTTAAGCCGCCTTTTCTTGGACAACATCCCGAACATCCAGGCCTCCTGGGTCACCCAGGGCCCCAAAATCGGCCAGCTGGCCCTTTTTTGGGGGGCCAACGACTTCGGCTCCACCATGATCGAGGAAAATGTGGTGGCCGCCGCCGGGGTCAGCTTCCGGCTGCCCGAGGACGAACTGCGGCGGCTGGTGCGCACGGCCGGGTTCACCCCCATGCGTCGCAACATGGACTACAGCCCCCGGGATTGAGAAGGGGGGGCCTGCGGCGGCCAGGGAGGAGCCGACGATGAACGTGGCCGAGGTCGCCTGCTTCTCCCCGTTCAGCCAGCTG
>NZ_JAZHDB010000201.1:0-46416 GCF_036584575.1 Desulfolutivibrio sp. | reverse complement strand
AGGGCCGCAGGCCATGGTCCTGGGCGCAAACCCGGAAATCGCCCCGTACCTACAGCGGCCGCACGGACGCCCACGTCACGGCCCTGGCGGCCAAGGACGGCGCGGCCTTCGTGCAACGCTGGCACTACCGGCAGCGCATGTTCGCCGAGGTCACCCGGGCCCAGCGGCCCTGGTTCGTCACCGTCTCCGGCGGCGTGTTTGCGGCCTCTGACGGCGCCCCGGGCCAGGCTGCGGTCCAGGCCGTGGCGGTGGCGGATGTGGCCACGCGCACCACGGTGAAGGAGATCCTGGCGCCCTCGGCCGACGAGCAGACCATCCGTCCGGACGCGGCGCTGTTGTTCGTGGCCGGGGCGGGATGGACCAAGAAGCAGGCCGACGGCCAGCCCCACATCCCCGAGGCGGCGGAGCTCATTTTGGGATTCACCACCAAGGCCCAGGCCTCCCTTGGCAGCAGCAAGTCCCTGGTGGACATGAGCGGCGAGGGCCAGGCCGTGCTGCCGTTTCTCACCCACCTGCACCAGGTGGGACAGACCGGGGCCACCCCGCGCCATCCCAAGGGACTGGCCACCTGCTGCCACGGCGAGGAGCCGCATGTGGTGGGCTGGCGGTTCATCGGCGAGCGCCGGGCGGTGAACCTGGACGCGGGCTGCGGCTGGGCCCAGGGCAAATGCGACGTGCTCTATGTGGCCGACGCCTTTGCGGTCATGCGGCTGGTCAACGCCATGGTCGGATAGGGTCGCGGCGACGGACTTTGGCGGCGCACCGACAGGTTACGCCCCGGATGAGATTTCATCCGGGGCGTTTTTTCAGGCGAACATTTCCCGCGAAACCACGTTCTCGCGTGGCGTCAACCGACCGGCCGGAGGGGGGGAATGTCCGTGGACTCGGCGGCCCCCTCCACGCGGCAGGGAATATGGAAAGAGACCGTCGTGCCCTCCCCCGGGGCGCTGTCGATGGCCAGGGCGCCGCCCAGAAGCAGCACCAGGCGTTTGACGATGGGCAGCCCCAGGCCCGCTCCCTGGAAGCGACGGGTGTAGGAGCCTTCCACCTGGGTGAAGGGTTCGAAGATGGTGGCCAGCAGGTCGCCCGGGATGCCTATGCCCGTGTCCGAAACGCACACCAACAACCGAAACGTCCCTGGCGGACGGCCCGGTAGGAGGCTGATTTCCACGGCCACCTCCCCGGACGGCGTGAACTTGACGGCGTTGCCCACCAGGTTCAGGAGAATCTGGCGCAGCCTGGCCGCATCGCCGACAAGCCTTGCGGGAATGTCTGCATCCGGCCGCAGCACCAGGGCGATGCCTTTCTCCCGGGCGACATGGCGAAAAAGCATCTCCACCTCGCCAAGAAGGTCCGGCAGGGAAAACGGCTCCTCGCGCACCACGAGCTTGCCCGCCTCGATGCGCGACAGATCCAGGATGTCGGAGAGCAGCGCGGTCAGGCGTTTGCCGGACTGTGCGGCATGCGACAGATATTCCTTTTGCTCCCTGCTGAGCTCCGAGAGCTCCATAAGCTGGATCATGCCCAGGATGCCGTTTAAGGGCGTCCTGATCTCGTGGCTCATGTTGGCCAGAAATTCCGATTTGGCCTTGCTCGCGGCCTCGGCCGCCTCCTTGGCCCCGCGCAGGTCGCCCTCCGCCACGAGGCGCATGGCCGATTCCCGCTCCAGGGCCTCGGCCATGCCGTCCATGGCCCCGGCCAGCCGCCCCAGCTCTCCCTTGTCGTGGGGGATCCCGGTACGGGCAAAAAAATCGCCACGTCCGAAACGCTCGGCAGCCGCCACCAGCGTGCCCACGGTGCGGCCGATGGACACGGCGCCCAGCAGCCAGGCCCCGGCCAGGGAGATCACCGCCAAGGCGCCGAGCAGGCCCAAAAGGGGGGTGTGGGCCCGGGATGCCCCGTCCAAGACCGCTTCCACAGGCAATCCGGCGAAAAAGGTCATAGAGGGCTCATGCCCCTTGCCCAGTCGCAATTTCGTGAAGGCATAAACCCGCGTTACGCCATCGGAACCGGTCTGGCGGACAAAACCGGTGTCCCCCGAGGTTTGCGCCGCTTCCCACATCTCCTTTTTGATGGGCTTGCCGAGAGGGTTGGTCTGGGGCGAAGGGGGATAGTGGTAGAGCCGGACGCCGGCATGATCGGCGATGCCGAGCATGGTTCCGGCGGGATAGTGCGAATCGCCAAACCAGTCCTTAATGGAGCTCAGACGCACGGCAGCGATGAGCACGCCCAGGAGGCGGCCGTCATCGGAAAAAAAGGGGAAGGAATAGGGGAAGGCCGGTTCGTAGGATGTCCGGCTGATGATGTATTCGCCGGAAGAAAAGGCACGAGTTTGCACCGCATCCAAAAAATGCTTGCGGTCCCGAAGTGTGACCGGCCCCTCTGCGGGAATGCCCGATGCGAACATGTCACCTGCCGCGTCAACGGCCAGGATGTTGGTATAATAGGAATTTTCCTTGAGCAGGCGGGCGAAGGCGGCCGAACAGGCAACGGAATCCCGCTCGCGGACCTCGGGCAGTTGGGACAGGGTCATGAGCATCTGCCGGGCGCCGATGGCCATGTGCTCCTGGATGTCCGCCGCGCCAGCCACAAGCTGCCTGGCCTCCTCCTGGGCGAACTCCATGGCCCGCACCCGTTCCTGGTGCCAGAACAGGGCCAAAAGGCCCATGGCCGGAAGCACGGAGAGCAGCACCAACAAAACCAGTCTGCCCCGGATAGTCGATGGCAAAAGGCGCATGGCATCCCCGTTCCCGGCGGCACGGCTTTCGAGTCGTCCTACTGCCTACCGGGCAGGCTAACGTGTCCGCAGGGCACGGCCGGACACCTTTGTTCCGGGAAAAAGAGACGGGGGTTCCCGATTTTCGTCGGAGCGTACGCCGGAATGCCGCCTCGGACAAGAGATGCCGAGGCCTTGGCGGGAGGAGTTAGACCTTGAACAGGGCGGCCGGTTCCCCGGGCATCTCCTCGGCCCGGAAACAGCTGGCCCTGGGGCTGGACAATTCCTCTACCCGCCAGGCCTCCCCGGCCGGGATGGAGGCCACCTCGACCCCCAGATGGTGCAACAGGGACAGGGTGCTTTTGGGCTGGGCGTCGGCGGACAGGGTGACCAGGATCGGACGCAGGATCTTCAGCAACAAAAACCCGGCCGCATTCCAGGTGCCAAGCCTGCGCAATTCGGGCAGCTTTTGGGTCTCGCGGATCTGCCCGACCTTGGTCAGGCCCAGCTCCTTGCGCAACGCCCGAAACAGCAGATCGCCCGGGGCGTCCTCAAACCGCTTTTCCACCGTCAGGTAGGGTTCGTCCCGGGGCACAAGCCCGGCTTTGGTCCACGAGCCGTACAGACGCCAGAAACGGTTGCCGTCCTCGCTCAAGGGGATGACCAGCATGTGGTCGGATTCGACCGTCACCATCTCGGTTTTCTGGTCACTGGTCATGAGGAAGGGCTCGATGAAGGGGAATCGGGCCAGATCAGGAGGGATGGGCTGGTCTTGCGGCCAGGAAATGCGCCGAAAACGCAAAAAACCCTGGCGGTAACGCTCAAAAATGGCCTGTGGCGGCATTTCAGCCCCTGGCCGCTGCCACATGGCCACGGTTTCCGGATCGTCAACCCGGATCAGACGGCTGACAGGTACTTCCTGCATGTCGGCCTCCCTCCCGAAGCATCATGGGCGGGCCGACGCTCGCCGCGTCCGGCCGCACGAAATATGTGCGATCCTTGTAGCAGAACCCGGGCCGGGTGTCATCGCCGCAGGCCCGGACCTGGCGACAAGAGGTTCAGCCGGACACCCCCGGCAGCACGCCGCCCACCCGGCTGCGGTAGCGCCGATAGTCGTCGCCAAAGCGCGACTCCAGCCACTGCTCTTCATGCCGGATGGACAGACGGTAGATCAGGGCGGTAAAAATCGGCGCGCTCAGCACCAAAATCCCGCCCGCAAGCAGCGACAGCCCCGGGATGATGCACACCACCCAGGCCGCATACATGGGGTGGCGCACCAGGGCGTAGATGCCTCCTGTCTCCAGGCGGCTGGCGTCATAGGACTGATAGAGGCGCATGATGGCCGCCGCGTAGACGGCAAGTCCCAAAAGCACCAGCCCGGCGCCCACGGGCCGTAGGGGCAGGTATTTGACGTAGGGCCGGGCCACGGCGGCAAAGAGCAGTTCATCGTAGAGAAAGGCCAGCTTGGCGTAGCACAGGGAGGCCCGATACAGGGCCGTGCCCGATCCCCAGCGGTTCATGGCGGTCCTCCGGATCGTCGTTATGTGAAAAATATCACAACCGTCGCGGAGACGTCAACGGGGAAAAGGAACACTCCGGGAGAACATGCCGAGACGTTCCAGTTTCCCACAGGTTTCACCCTGTGGCCGCCAGAGTCCCCGGCAAGCGCGGATTCGTATTTCAAGGCCTGCGGCCTCGCCGACTGAAACCGGAGAGTGTGTGACCTGGAAAAACGACGGCTTCCGGCGGCTGTCAGGCTGTCGTGTGCGACGGCTGGCTGGGCAAGGCCTTGATGGTGAAGTCCGTAAGCGACACCTGGCTCTCCCATTGCGGCAACCTGCCCCCGGGCCCTTCAATCCGCACCAGCGCTGGCGCCCGATCCGCAAGCCCATTGATCTTGGCCCACAACGTCGTATCGCCCCAGAACCGGGGCGGCGTTTCGGCGGCAGCCACGGCCCTTGCAATCTCGCCCGGCGTTTCGCAACCGGCGCGAATCGCCGCAAGGGCAAGCGCTTCAAGCCTCCCCAGCCCGGTTTGCGGGTCGGGTTCTTCCTGCATCCATCGTCTGACCGCTGCCGGAACGAAGGGGAGAGGCGGCTCGGCCGTTTCTGACAGTTCGGCGAACACGGCGGCATCCTGTGTTGCAAACGCCTGGTCAACGACCGTTGCAAACCGAAACTGCCCGTCTGTGACGGGACGCCTGCCCGGGTAAAGTGATGCGAGGTGTTCCGGCTGAAGTTGTCCTAGCCCATGGAATGGTTCGATCCCTGGAAATGCATCAACACAAATGAGTTCTGCTCTTTTATTTTTTTTGTGAGCCAGGCAGGCAAGAATATGGGCAAGCATGGACTGATCAAAAAGACAGGCGTCAAACCACAGTACGATATGATCAACCGCTGCTGCTTCCGCCAGTCTTTGATACTGCGTATGCAGCACTTTTAGAATACGCGTCCGGTCCATGCCGCCTGCGGTGGTTTCCTCTAAAAACAGCGCCCGGGCGCAGAGCGTCTTTTCACTTGGCCAGCCTGGCTGCCGGGGACCATCATAGAGGATGTCATGCCAGACGAAGACCTCCCCGGGAAGTCCGGCCTTTGCTAAACTTCCGCCTGCGATGTCGCCGCTTATGATGTGAAGTATCGTGTTCATCTCTTTTTTCCTCCCGACCATCGGCGGGGGCCTGCGGCTGTTCCCTCAACCCATGCGCCGCTGCAACAGCAGAAAATCGGCCAGGGTCAAAAGCGCCATGGCTTTGAGCACGGGCACGATGCGCGGGATGGCGCTACGGTCGTGGCGGCCGCCCACGGTGATGGTGGCCGGGTCACCGTCCGTGTCGATGGTGGACTGGGGCCGGGCGATGGACGGAATCGGTTTGACCGCCGCCCGGACCACGATGGGCCAGCCGCAGGAAATGCCGCCCAGGATGCCCCCGGCGTTATTCGTGACCGGGGCCGTGCCCGCAGGAACCAGGGGATCGTTGTTGACGGAACCGGTCAGCCGGGCCGCCGCGAACCCCGCCCCGATCTCCACCCCCTTGACCGCGCCCACGCCCATGAGCGCCGAGGCCAGCCGGGCGTCCAGCTTGTCGAAGACCGGCTCCCCGAGCCCGGCCGGAACCCCCGTGGCCACAACCTCCACAATCCCGCCCAGGCTGTCGCCGACGGCCACGGCCTCGCGCGCCCTGCCCTCCCAGGCCGGAACGACCTCATCGGCGGCCGCGAAAAAGGGGCGATCCACCGCGCCGTCATGATCCACGTCGGCCGCCGCAATGCCGCCAAGCTCCACACAGCAGGCCGTCACCCGGATGCCCGACGCCGCCAGAAGCTCCTGGGCCACGGCCCCCCCGGCCACCCGGCAGGCCGTCTCCCGTCCCGAGGACCGGCCGCCGCCCCGGTGGTCGCGCAGGCCGTATTTGGCCTGATAGGTCACATCGGCATGGCCGGGTCGGAACAGATGCTTCAGGGCGTCGTAGTCCGTGGAACGCTGACAGGTGTTCTCGATCATGAACCCTACAGGCGTACCGGTGGTGCGGCCCTCGAAGATCCCCGAGAGCAGGCGCACGGCGTCGGGCTCCTTGCGCGTGGTGGAGGTCGGCGAACCGCCAGGCTTCCTGCGGTCAAGCTCGCGCTGGATCATCTCCTCGGTCAGGGGGATGCCCGCCGGGCAGCCGTCCACCACACCGCCCAGGGCCAGGCCGTGAGACTCGCCAAACGTGGTCAGCCGGAAAACGCGTCCGAAGGTGTTGCCGCTCATATTGACCATCCCTCTCTCGGGGCTGCCGCCCCGAACCCCGCCCGGGGGAAATCATTTCCCCCGGACCCCCTGACTCCGGGCGCATTCCGAGCGGCGCGTCGCGCCGCTCGGAATGCGCCCGGAAATCCAGGTGGTTCGGCGAGAATACTCTCTCCCGAGCGCGGACGCGAAGCGCGCCAAAATTTTCGAAGGGGGGTCCAGGGGGGAAACCTTTTTTAAAAGGTTTCCCCCCTGGCCTCTTCATCAAAACCCCTGTTCCAGGGGCGGATTGACCAGGCAGGGGCCGAGCCCGGACATGTCGGCCGGGGCGACGTCGGCCGGGGCCAGTCGCACATGGCGGCCGACGATGGACAACCGGCCGGAGCACAGCCAGTGGACGGCCTGGGGGAAAATGCGGTGCTCCAGGGCCAGGATGCGCGCCCCCAGGGCCTTGCCGTCGTCTTCGGCATGGGCCGGAACCGCCGCCTGGATGACGATGGGGCCATGGTCCATTTTTTCGTCCACGAAATGCACGGTGCAGCCGGAGATCTTGACCCCGTGCCGGGCCGCGTCGGGCTGCCCGTGCACCCCGGGGAAACTCGGCAGAAGGGCCGGATGGATGTTCAGGATGCGCTGGGCGAAGGCTGTGACGAACCCCGGCCCCAGAATGCGCATGAACCCGGCCAGGACCACGGCCTCGGCCCCGGATTTCCGTATGGCCGCCACCAGGGCGGCGTCGAAGGCCTCGCGGCAGGGGTAGGCCCCGTGCGCCACCACGGCCGTGGGGATGCCGCACTTGGCGGCCCGGGCCAGGCCGTAGGCGTCGGCCCGGTTGGAGAGCACCAGCCGGATATCCGCCGCCAAAACGCCGGAGGCGGCCTTGTCCAACATGGCCTGGAGGTTCGATCCGGACCCGGAGATGAGGACGGCGACAGGGGTTTTCATGACGCGGCGTCCCGCTTGGCGGCGGCGTGCCGGGCCACGGCCCGGGCCAGGGCCGGGACGGTATATTCCTCGGCCGTGACCGCCGGGGTAACGCCGTACGACTCCAGGGTCTTGGCCGTGATGGGCCCGATGACCGCGCAGGCCACGGCCGGGCTGAACTCCCGAAAGACCTGGGGAGGTATCTTGGCGAAGAAATTGTCCACCGTGGAGGAGGAGGTGAAGGTCACGTAGTGGATGTCTCCGGCCCGCATGGCGTCCAGAATCTCCTCGGGATCCTGGTCCACGGGCCGGGTGGCGTAGACCGGCAGCACCGTGACCGCCGCCCCGGCCTGGGCCAGCTTCTCAGGCAGCACCTCCCGGGCCTTTTCGGCCCTGGGGATGAGCACGGATTTCCCGGCCACGCCCCGGGCCACTAGCCCCTCCACCACGGACTCGGCCACGAAGCGTTCGGGCAGAAAGTCGGCCCGGATGCCGCGCGCCGCCAGGGCGGCGGCTGTGGCCGGGCCGATGGCCCCGACCTTGGCCTGCCCGAAGGCCCGGGCGTCCAGGTTCTCGGCGGCCATGGCCGCGAAAAAGGCCTCCACGCCGTTGGCCGAGGTAAATATCACCCAGTCATGGCCAGACAGCTCCCGGGCGGCGCGGCGCACCGGGGCGTCGTCGGGAAGCGGCGCGATCTCGATGGCCGGGAACTCGAAGCAGCAGGCCCCGTCGTCCTCCAAAAGCCGCACCAGGTCGCTGGCCTGCTCCCGGCTGCGGGTGACCACCACGCCCTGCCCCAGCAGCGGCCGCTTCTCGAACCAGGACAGCCGGTCCCGAAGCCGCACCACCTCGCCCACCACCAAAAGCGACGGCGCGGCGAACCCGGCGGCCTTGGCCTTCTCGGCGATGGTGCCCAGGTCGGCGGCCAGGGAACGGTGGCGACAGGTGGTGCCCCAGCGCACCAGAGCGGCCGGGGTGGCGGCCGGACGTCCGGCGCTCATAAGATTTTTGGCGATGTCCGGGAGATTTTTCACCCCCATGAAAAAGACCAGGGTGGAGGCGGACCTGGCCAGGGCCTCCCAGTCATGGGCGCTGTCGGCCTTGGTGGGATCCTCATGTCCGGTGATGAAGCTCACGGACGAGGCATAGGCCCGATGCGTCAGGGGGATGCCCGCATAGGCGGGCGCGGCCACGGCCGAGGTCACCCCGGGCACCACCTCGAAGTCCACCCCGGCGTCGAGCAGCTCCTCGGCCTCCTCGGCCCCCCGGCCGAAGACATACGGGTCGCCGCCCTTGAGGCGCGCCACCACCTTGCCTTCCTTGGCCTTTTCCACCAGAAGCTGGTTGATCTGGTCCTGGGGCAGGGTGTGGTCGCCGCCTTTTTTCCCCACGTAGAGGATCTGCGCGTCGGGGCGGCAGTAGGACAGAAAGGATTTGTTGGCCAGATAGTCGTAGACCACCACGTCGGCCGTCTGCAGCACGGCCTTGGCCTTGAGGGTGAGCAGGCCCGGATCGCCGGGACCGGCGCCGAGCAGATAGACCTTGGGCATGACGTTCCTTTTGGGCGGAAGAGGGAATGATGACCGGAAACCCGCGTTCCGGCCGGTTTCATGTACCGGCTTCCGGCCCGGCTGACAAGAACCGCCCCGGTCGGCGCCCGGGGGCCTGACGCAACCGACGCCGTCGGCCGCCACTTTGACTTTTCCTTCGGTTTGGGGGAAGGATCATGGGGTCTTGCAGAAAATCCGCAGGAGGCGACACGCGCCAAGCGCCGGTCACCGCTGCCGTCATCAGGCCGCGCGCCCGGCGGCGCACGCACGCGAAGACGCCGGTCGCGAAGAGGTGGCATGAACCGTACACTACTTATTCTGCTCGGCACGTTGCTGGTCGTGTTTCTGGCGTCGCCGCTTCGCGCCGAAGGGATGCTTCCTGACAGATTCCAGGGCGAGGTGGCCGTGTATCCCGGGGCCGTTATCGTCCAGGTGCTCGACTTTCCCAAGTCCGTCATGGTCCGGCTCAAGTCCCAGGACACACCCGAGCGCATCGCGGCGTTTTACAAATCGGACATGGCTGCCAAAGGCTGGACCACACAGGTGGCCGACGCCACTGCGACCGGGGCCTTCCTGGTCATGACCAAGGAGACCAGGCGCTTGATCGTGGAGGTCGAACGGGGACCGGACGCCGCCAGCCTTTTCAACATCAGCCTGTAGCCGCCCCGACCTTGCCGCCGCCATGCGCCATGCGGACTTTCGCCCATGACCACCCCCGTCAAACATCCCACTGACCCCGCGTTCGCACCGGCCAGGGGCGCGAACCTGCGTCGGCGTCTGCGTCTGGCCGCCCTGCTTGGCCTTGTGCTGGCGGCGGGCTTTTTCGCCCTGCCCCAGATCGTCGGATTTTCCCTTGGACAGGAAAAAATAAAAGAATACGCGGAATTGTCTCTTTCCCAGGCCCTTGGACGCAAGGTGACCGTGGGCGGGGAGGTGCGGCTGTCCTCCTTTCCCTGGATGATGCTGCACGCCGACGACCTGACGGTGGCCGACGCCCCGGGGTTCGGCCCCGAACCGTTTTTATCCGTGAGCCGGGTTACGGTGGACATCCGGCTCCTGCCCCTTTTTTCACGGATCATCATGCCCGGGGCCATCACCCTGGCCAGCCCGACCATGCATCTCAAACGCGACGCCGCCGACCGGCCCAATTGGGACGGACTCCCCTTTTTCAGCGCCGCCACGGCCCCGGCGCCGACCCTCGTCTCCCCGGAGAACGGAGACGCCCCGCAAAAGGCCGATGCACCCGCAGGCTGGGAGGTGATCCCCCTGCCCAGCGGCATCCGCATCCAGGACGCCATGGTCCACTATGATGACCGCCGCCGGGGTTTTTCCGGGGCGCTTCGCCACTTCACCCTGGCCACCGGACGTGGCGAGCGTTTCGATTTTCACCTGTCGTTCGACGTCACCGGGCTGGACCCGGCCGTAGAGGCCCAGATCCACGCCAAGGGCACGGCCGGTTTCGATGCCGAGCGCCTGAGCCTGTCCGTTGATGGCGCGCTTGTGGAGGCCACGTTGGCCGTTCCCGGCGACGAACGCTTCGCCAACCCGGCAGGCGGCGAACCCTGGCGGGTCACTCTGCGGGCCGCTGTGGATTGCGATACCGCGGCCGGGAGCATCGCCGTGCGCGACCTCACGGCCGCCGCACCCGATGTGGTGCTCACGGGCAGCGCGGAAGTGACCGGACTGATGGAGCATTTCCAGGCCACGGCATCCCTGGCCCTGCGTGCGGCATTGCACGGCCCCGTGGGACTGGCCACGGAGCTTGGGCCGCTGGCCGCCAACACCGGGGAAAGCGCCCCCCCTACGCCGTCCGCTGCGCCGGACGAAAAAAAACGCTCCTTCCTGGATTTTTCCAAGCGGTTATTGCCAGCCAAGACCACCAGCCCCCTGGACGACCTGACCCTGGAGGCCCAGCTATCCGCCACGGCGGATCGGGTCAGTCTCCAATCCGTAAGCCTGCATCTGCGGGACGCCGCCGTGACCGGGCATGCCGACTACCAGTTTGGCCCGCGTCCCCGGCTGACGGCCGATCTCCACGCCGAGGGCCTGAATCTGGACCGGCTTCCCTGGGGGACCGGCGGGCAGGGCTTTGTCTTGCCCCTGTCGTTTTTGACCGACGCCTATGGCCGCATCACGCTTGACGCCCGGGACATGACCCTGGCCGGGGTGACCCTGCCCCAGACCGCGCTCACGGCGGCATCCGAAAATGGTCAGTTCCGCCTGTATCCTCTTTCGGCCATCACTCCCGAGGGCATCCTGGCGGCGGATGTTCGCGGCGAGGTCCGGGGTCAGGCCCTGGACGTGACCGCCGAGGCCGAAATTTCGCAGACCCCGCCGGATGGCCGGAAAACGTCTTCCCGGCCCGTTCGGACCACCACCCTGGTGCTCATGGGAACGGCCGACGCCGCGCGGGCCACGGGAAATCTCCAGTTGACCGCGCATGATCCCCTTTCCGTAGCCCGGTTTCTCGGCCAGCCCGAGTCATCAGCATCCGCCATGGCCGCTCCCCCGGGACTGTCCTGCAAGGCCGCGTTCACCCTGACCCCAGGGCAGGATCGAATATGGGACCGGCTCGATTTCACAGGCCTTGAGGCCCGCCTGGGACCGGATGTGATCAGCGGCGGCGTGACCGTGAAAAATGGTCCGGAAACGACCGTGGAACTCGGACTGCACCTGGAGACCCTGGAACCGGATCGCTTGGCCGTCCTGTGGGCGGCCATGGCCCCCGCAAAAAACGGTGCGCCCGTGGAGACCTCGGGACCAACGACGGCGCATATCGCCATCCCCGCCCTGTCGGGTCGCATTACCGTCGGCAAGGCCACAATTTCCGGGGTTGAGGCCAAAAATCTTACGGTTGAGGGGCAATACCGGCAAGGCAGGGCCGAGGTGACCTCCCTTGGCGGCGATCTTTTCGGAGGCAAACTCTCCGGCCGCATGGAGGCCGGTCTGTCCCCCGCCGCACACCGCCTGGCGCTCAACGCCACCCTGACTGGCGCCGATTCCGGGGCGTTGACGAACCGTCTTCTGACCGGACCCTGCACCCTGCGCCTTGCGGCCGAGGGCGCCGGAGCCACCCCAACGGCCATGCTGTCGGCCCTGTCCGGCCGCGTTGAGGCGGAAATGAACCGGGAACTGAAACCCGGACGCAAGGCCGGCGACCTTCCCCTGGCCAGGATCAAGGCCGGGATCGACTTCAAAGCCCAGCACAACGGCACGCCCGATGCGCCGCGCGTCTACGACCTGACCGCCGCCCTGACGGCGTCCGGCCCGTCCTCCCTGCGGGAGATCAAGGCCGATGCCCGGGGCGTGGCCACCCTTGGGAAGGATGCGGTGCAGATCGGCCAAGGAAAGCTTTCCGGCACGACCACCCTGGCCATGCCCTCCGAGAAGAGCGAACGCGGCCTGACCGTGGCCTTTGGCTCGGATTTCAGCCTGGATTCGGCCAAAGGCGCCTTTGCCGCCCGCAACATCACCCTGGACGCCAGCGGAACCAAGGGCACGGGGAAACTCGAAAAAAAGGGTCGCGACGAGGGCGGCAAACTCTCCGGGGCCTTCGACTTTCCCGACATCAATCCCCGCGACCTGCTGCCCGCCCTGGGCTTTGCCGCTCCACTCCATGCCGCAAACGATGATCTGCGCCATGGTTCGCTGACCTTTTTGGTGGCGGAGAACGCCGTCGGCACAGAAATCAAGGGCATTTCCCTACATCTCGACGACATGCGGGCCACAGGCACGGTCGTGCTGCGAAGCGGCCTGGGCCGCCCTAAAATCGAGCTGGACGTCACCCACTTGGATTTCGACCGCTACTTTCCACCGCAACCTGCTGCGCAAAAACCAACGCCTGCAAACCAGGACGTGCCCATCGACCTCGCGTCCTTGCGCACCTACGATATGGAGGCACGTATCCGCTTCCATTTCCTTAAAAAAGGAAATCTGGTCTGGAAAAACGGCGTATCCAGTCTTTCTGCCCGGGGCGGCGTCTTTTCTGCGCATCATGAAGCGGCGGATTTTTTTGGCGGTCGGTTTTTAGCCGATCTCAAGGGCGACGCCCGGGACGTGGTGCTCAAGACGTCTCTGGATCTGCAGATTGACGGTTTTGACGCCGCCACCTTCCTCAAGGAATGGGCCGAGGGCGACGTGCTGGCCTCGGGAGGCACAACGTTTGTTTTGGCTATTAAAAGCAACGGCCTTACGGAACGCGCCCTTCGCCGCAACATCTCCGGTTCCGCCCGGTTCCAGGTCACCCGGGGGGCCCTGAAAATCCGTGAATCCGGCAGCCCTCCCCCCTCTTCTCCTGGAACGGGCGCAACGGGCGCGCCTGAGCACCAAAACGCCCAGAGCGTCCCGACTACGGCCGCAGCCAAGACGGCGGCCGAACCCAAGTTCGATCTTTTGCCGTTCTCCGTTCTGTCATCCTCCTATGCGGTGCGCGAGGGGGTGGCCATCACCAATGATTTCCTCATTCAAGGCAAGGAGATGCGGGTGGACGGCTCTGGCTATGTCGATCTGCGCGACGAATCCATCGACCTTTCCGTGGCCGCGACCCTGGAAAGCGGCGCCAAGATTCCAGCGACCATCCGCGGCCCCTTGGAAGACCCCAAGCTTGAGATCGACCGCTCCAAACTTTTCGGAGACATGGTCTACCGCATCCTAAAAGGCATCATCACCATGCCTGGCAAGGCCTTGGGAAAAATCTTCAACATCAATTGAGGCCACGTGGAGCGCACGCCCTTTTCCGCCGCCGCCGTCAGCGATCCCGAGACCGGACGACTCGTTGACGTGCTCCTGGAGGGAGCGGGCAAACGCCGCCATCTTTGTGGCCGGGACGGGGAATCTTCGCTTGTGGCTGCGGTCCAGGAGGCCATGGCCGCCCACGAAGGGCTGGTGTTCGTCGGTTTTGGTATGGGGTGCGGTCCTGTTGCGGCTCTTGCGGCCGGCGCCGGGCTGACTGTGGTGGTGGACCGCGAAACCCCGATTCTCGACGTCACCCTGGCGGCCTCCGGCCTTGCCGGAGATGCCCGGTTGATCATCGTTTCCGACCCTGATCCGGATCGTGCGGCCCAGGCCGCCATGTCGCATCTTCCGGCTTCTTTTGGAGGCCGCGTCCGGGTCGTCATCCATCCGGCCTACGTTCGACTCAACCCCAGGTATTATTCGGAAGTGGCCAATCGGTTGCGCGCCAGGGCTTGTTTCCGGCAGCAGGTCAGCTATCCCAAATTCGCCGCCGCCAGGCCCCGGGTTCTTCTCGTACAAAGCGACTATTTCCTTGTTGCGGAGATCGCTGCGGCCCTGCATCGCCTTGAAATCCCCACCGCCTTTCTGCCGCTGCCCGACTTGGCTCGCGGCCAGACCGCTTTCATCGAGGCGCTTCTGGCCGCCGTCACGGCATTCCGGCCGGATTTTCTGCTGACCGTCAATCATCTGGGGATGGACCGCGAAGGTCGGCTCATGGATCTCTTGTCGGAACTGAAGCTCCCACTGGCATCCTGGTTCGTGGACAACCCCCATTTGATTCTTCACGATTTTCCCCGCCAGACCAGTCCGTGGTGTACAGTCTTTACCTGGGACCAGGACACGGTTGCTTCCTTGACCGCCATGGGTTTTTCCAACCCCGTTTTTTTGCCCTTGGCCACGGACCCTGACCATTTCCGTCGACCCTGCCCCACGGATCGTCCGCCTGAGCCAGGCTGGTCGACTGACGTCTCCTTTGTGGGAAGCTCCATGGTACGCCAGGTACGCGAACCATTGGCCCGATTGTCGGATTCTCCCGAGCTTATCGGCGATATCAATGACCTCGCCGTTCATTTTGCGCAGGAGGGCCATCGCAGCGTAGCCCACTTTTTAGCCGAGGCCCGACCCGATCTGCTTGCCGCTTTTCAATCCCTTCCCGATGTCCGGCGCCGTCTGGACTTCGAGTTGCTTCTCACCTGGGAGGCCACCCGCCAGTACCGGACACGTTGTGTGACGGCCATACTGCCCTTTACGCCGAATATCGTCGGCGATCGAGGGTGGAAGGAAACCCTTCCGCGAGATCCCTCCTGGCGCCTCCTGCCGCCCGTGGACTATTATCGCGACTTGCCTCGTTTCTACCCCTGGTCCCAGGTCAACCTCAATTGCACCAGCATGCAGATGAAAGGCGCCATCAACCAGCGTGTTTTTGACATACCGGCCTGCGGAGGCTTCGTGCTCACGGATCGGCGTGAGCAGCTTCAACTTGCCTTTTTCCCCAACGAAACGGCCTGCTATGATGATCCGAGTGAGATTACCACCCTGGTTCGGCATTACCTGTCCAATCCATCCGAACGGCGAGGCATTTCTGCGAAAGCTCGAAAACATATTCTGGCCAAGCACACCTATCGGCATCGTTTGGAGACCCTTCTTGACGTGATGCGCCGGATTTACTCTTAATTTTGGCACATTATCACTCATTTCGTCATCGCTCTCCTCCATGTTCCAGGGAGAGTCCGGGCTTGGCTTGGGCATCAAAATCGGGTAAGTTGAATGGGTTCGTTCAAGGGTGGGAGGAACCCTCGAATGCACAATTCAACTCGTTCATTATATTGCTTCTTTTTTTACCTCCTGAACTTGGCATGCCTCATTTCCATTGGACGAAACGTGCTCAAAAACGCCTTGCGCCAACATCTGTCGCGTGCCTGCCCGGAGCAGGATTTAAAGCGATGGTACGATCCTCTGGAAGTCGAGGTGATCGAACCAATCCAAGTTTTTTCTGTCGAATTTCCACACCCTTATTTTGCCCAATGGTTCGGACAGGGTATTCAAGATATTTTCGAAAAAGAAGTTGGACAATTTATGGGACCTGGCTATGTCATGCAGTACCATTGTCGATCTTCTGCACCGACAAGTTCCAAGGATACCTCTTTTCCCGAATTTATCAGCCATATCGATTTTCCATTTGGCCACGGTTTTATTTTTGATACATATTTCGCTAATGAAAAAAATTTTTTCCCCGTTTCTTTGGCTCGAGAAATAGCCAATAACACTGTAATCAAATATAATCCTTTCATTATTTGTGGTCCTTCAGGCACTGGTAAGACACATCTTCTTCGGGCAATTGCCAATGATATTAGCAGACACAATGATAAACAAAAAATTTTTTACGGTAATATTGATGATATTAAAAACATATTTGAAGTAAAATTTCCTGGGAAGACCTATGAGGCAAGAAAATATCTTCAAGGTTTTGAATGGCTTTTTGTTGACGATTTTCAATCCTTAAGAAAATATCTCGATTTACAAGAAGAATTAACGATTCTTTTTAATATGTTTTATGATCGCAAAAAACAAATGGTTTTTTGCAGTTCTGAGCGAATTTCCTCTTTTGATTTTCTTGATCCAACTTTACGCTCACGTTTGGAGTGGGGTTTAGTTGTCCACCTCAAAGAACCAGACCTCGATGTACGTGTTGATTATACAGAAAATATCAACAAAAAGAAAAAACTTGGATTAGATCACGATAATATTCTCACGTTGGCTAAGCGTTTTGAAAATATCCGCAAACTTCGTGGCGTCTTGCTTAAAATAGACGCTTACCGTGAGCATATGCAGCGTGAACGCCTCACAGAGCCTGAATTTCGACGCCTTATCCGGCAAAGTGATGAGCGAAAAGGGGCCAACTTGACCGCTGAGCACATTGTTTCCGTGGCGGCCACCCATTTCCAGGTTGAGATCAATGATCTCATGGGGACGAAACGAACCAAAAATGTCGTTACGGCACGGCAGACAGCCATGGCTTTATGTCGTAGCCTTCTTGGGATGTCTTACCCCGCTTTGGGGAAATATTTTGGCGGAAAGGATCACAGTACAGTTTTGTATTCCATAAAAAAAATCACACAATTACAGCTTGTTAATGAGGATACGAAAAAATTGTTCCAAACCCTGTCGAAAAAATGTCGGCAACTTGCTTAAAAATCCCCGTGATGAGTTTTTTGTCGACACGGTTCCTTACGATCCTTTTTTATGTTAACAAATTTTTCAATAATTTAAGGATGATAACTTCATAATGCACATATGCATCTTTTCTATAACGATAACGATAAAGAATTCTTTTAATTATATCATCAGAGTTTTATTTTTTCCTAATATGACACTGAAGAGAACAGTAAGGAGAATTCCATGCATGTAAAAGTTTTTCGAAATGACATCATTGATGGTTTACAGAAATCATCCAGCATTATACCTACAAAAACTGGTGCAGCTTTTCTTCGTACTCTTTGGATTGAAGCTAAAAATGGTTCATTACGAATTTTTTCAACTGATTCTAGTCTTGAATTTACTGGTGAATATAATGCTATTATAGAAGATGAAGGTCTAGTAGGAGTTCAAGGAAAAAATTTCCATGAACTTATTCGAAAACTTCCTTCAGGTGAAATTGGCATGCGTTTGGATCCTACAACTGGTAATCTTATTATTACTCAAGGAAGCAAAAAATATAAACTTCCCACAAGTGATAAAAGTTGGTTTCAAAATTTTTCATCTTTTCCGGATAGTGGTGTTGTTGTCTGGTCTGGAGATTTTCTTCAAGAATTAATTGATCGTGTCACCTATTGTATTAGTGATGAAGATACCATGCAAGCAATGGCATGCATGTATCTCAAGCCTGAAAATGTTGAGTCCAAAGTTGAGATTTGTGGGCTTAATGGACATCAATTTGCTTTAGCTGCCTTTCTAAATGATGATATTTATGGGATGCTTCCTGGTGAAGGTATTCTTATTCAAAAGAAATATGTTTCTGAATTGAAAAAGTGGTTGACAGCTGATGAAATAGAACTTGCAATCAGTCAAAAACGTCTTTTTTTTAGAGGCACGGAAAAAAAGGAAACTTTCAGCCTTCCGTTGAGTTATTATCAATATCCTGATTATAGTTCTTTTGTTTCTAAGCTTTCTCAAAATGATACTTCTGTGCTTTCAATTAGTCGTGAGGAACTTTCAGATGCTTTAAATCGTGTAGCTATTTTTAATACAGACACTAATCGTTGTGCATATTTTCAATTTGAAACCGCTGGAGAACTTTCATTGCGAAGTCAGGGGCAGGAATCCGGCGAAGCTAGTGAAATTTTGATTGCTGAATATTCTGGAAATTTACATCAAATTGCCTTTCCTACAAAAGATATTATTGACATTCTTGGGCATTTTAACTCTGAAAAAGTTACATTAACTTTGACGGGATCTGAAGGACCTTGTGGGATAACCGGTTCTGATGATCCTGATTATGTTGTCATTATCATGCCTATGAAAATAGTTGAAGAGACCTACTATAATGAGGAATCTATCTCATGATTCAAAATGGTACCCAAAATACATATAATGCCGATAGTATTACTGTTCTTGAAGGCCTTTCCGCAGTTCGAAAACGACCGGCCATGTATATTGGATCAACTGATTTACGTGGACTTCATCATCTTGTTTATGAAGTTGTCGATAATTCAATTGATGAGTCTATGGCTGGTTATTGTGATAGAATTTCTATTACAATTCATCTCGATAACAGTGTGACAATCAGTGATAATGGTCGCGGAATACCTGTCGATATCCATCCTAAGGAAGGTAAGCCCGCAGTCGAAGTTGTAATGACTGTCCTTCATGCTGGTGGGAAATTCGACAATGATGCATATAAAGTTTCGGGTGGATTACACGGAGTCGGGGTTTCAGTTGTAAATGCTTTATCAGAATATCTTGAAGTCACTGTTAAAAGGAATAATAAACGTTATCAACAGCGTTATGAGCGTGGTATTCCAGTTACTCAAGTTACATTAATTGGTGAATCTGAATCAACTGGAACCACTGTACGTTTTCGTGCTGATGAGGAAATTTTTGAAACCCTGCAATTTTCTCATGATATCCTTCGGAAAAGGTTTGAGGAACTTGCCTATTTAAATAGTGGTCTTGAAATTGATTTTCGAGATGATCGAAACCAGCAACGTGAATCTTTTCATGTTGAAGGTGGTCTTTGTCAGTTTGTTCGCGATTTGAATTCGGGCGAATCTGTCATTCATGATATAATTTCTGGTGAAGGTGAACTTGATAGTGTTGTTGTTCAATTTGCTTTGCAATATAATGCAAAATATAAAGAAGATGTTCTTACTTTTGCAAATAATATTCGCACACGTGAAGGCGGAAAACACTTGGAGGGTTTTCGTACTGCTTTAACGCGTGCAATTAATACCTATATTGAAAAATCTGATCTTGCAAAAAAATACAAGCAAAAACTCTCTGGTGATGATGTACGGGAAGGACTTTCAGCTGTCATCAGTGTTAAACTTCCCCGTCCTCAATTTGAAGGTCAAACCAAGACGAAACTTGGTAATAGTGAAGTAGCTGGAATTGTTTCAAAAATCATTTATGACAGTATAAATGTTTTTTTTGAAGAAAATCCAAAAGATGCCAAAGCGATCGTTGAAAAGGCCGTCGATGCATCCCGAGCTCGAGAGGCAGCTCGCAAGGCCAAGGAGCTTGTTAGGCGTAAGGGTGCCTTATCTGATCATTCCTTGCCTGGTAAACTTGCTGATTGCCAAAGTAAAAATCCCGAGGAAAGTGAACTTTATATTGTCGAAGGTGATTCGGCCGGAGGTTCCGCAAAGCAAGGACGAGATCCTCGCTTTCAAGCTATTTTACCTCTTCGTGGGAAAATTTTGAATGTAGAAAAAACACGAATGGATAAAATGCTTGGTAATAAAGAAATCCGTGCCTTAATTACTGCCATGGGATCTGGAATTGGTGACGATGAGAAAGATATTTCGAAACTTCGTTATCATAAGATTATAATTATGACCGATGCTGATGTCGATGGCGCACATATCAGAACATTATTACTTACTTTTTTCTTTCGTCAATATCTTGAACTTATAGATGGTGGACATATATATATTGCGCAACCGCCGTTATATCGTGTTCATAAGGGTGATTTTGAACGTTTTATTAAAGATGAAGAAGAAATGACACAATTTCTTCTCGGACGTATTGGAGAAGATTTATCTGTAAAAGTTAATGATCAGATATTTCGTGGACAAGAACTGACAAAAATGGTTCAGCAAATTCGAAATCTTCAACTACGCATTTCAGAGGCTGTAGCTTACGGTATTCCTGAACAGATTTTATTAACTCTTTTGAAGTTTGAAAGAAAGATTACAATAGAAGATTTTCATTTTGGAAATATTCCTTCAGATATTTATCAGTTTCTAACTAATTTAGGATATAACTTGGAATTTGAAGAACAAGATGAAGAAGATGAGAAGCGAAAGTACTTAATTTTTGAGAATTCTAGTCGATCAAGATTTAGACTTGGGTTAGAATTTTTTCAATCAAAAGTATATCGAAGAGCTTTTGAGTCATTCAATGAATTGAATAATATTTGCAACAATTTTCAGTTTTTACTTACAAAAAAAGAAGATACTCGCGAAATTTCTGGTATATTTGAACTTTATCAAGCAGTAATGGATGAGGCGCATAAAGGGATTCATATTCAACGTTATAAGGGTCTTGGCGAAATGAACCCTGAACAACTATGGAAGACAACCATGAATCCTGAAAATAGAACTTTCCTTAAAGTTAATATTGATGACCTTTCAGAGGCTGGTGATATTTTTTCTGATCTTATGGGCGAAAAAGTTGAACCAAGAAGAGAATTTATTGAGCGAAACGCTTTAAGTGTTCGTGAATTAGATATTTAGTATTATTCTGATAATACTTATATTTACGAGGAGTGTAGAGTGAGTGAACTGATTAGTATTGAAACTGAACTTAAAAAGTCCTATCTTGAATACTCTTTAAGCGTTATTATAGGACGAGCGATCCCTGATGTGCGCGATGGTCTTAAACCCGTGCATAGGCGCATTTTGTTCGCTATGCACGAGCTTTCCAATTATTTTAACCGTCCATATAAAAAGTCTGCTCGTGTTGTCGGTGATGTTATTGGTAAATATCACCCACACGGCGATTCTGCTGTATATGATGCTTTAGTCCGCATGGCGCAAGAGTTTTCCATGCGCGATGTTCTTGTCGATGGTCAAGGTAACTTCGGATCTATTGATGGCGACGCTGCGGCAGCAATGCGTTATACAGAAGTCCGCATGTCTCGACTTACAAGTGAATTTCTTGCTGATATTGAAAAAGAAACTGTTTCTTTCCGCCCTAATTACGATAATTCTTTGGAAGAACCCGAAGTTCTACCTACAAAAGTTCCGAATCTTCTTTTAAATGGTTCATCTGGAATTGCTGTTGGCATGGCTACCAATATTCCTCCTCATAATCTTGGTGAATTATGCGATGGATTATTGGTTCTTCTTGATGATCCTGAATGCGATATTAAGCAACTCATCAAATGTATCCCAGGACCAGATTTTCCAACTGGGGCCAGCATTCATGGAGGTAGAGGTCTTATTGAGGCCTATACTACTGGTCGTGGCAGTATTAGAATTCGAGGAAAAGTTGAAGTTGAAGAACGGAAAAAAGGCCATTCATCTATTGTAATTCGTGAAATTCCATATGCTTTAAATAAATCTTCACTTGTTGAAAAAATTGCTGCTCTTGTTAATGACCGTAAAATTGAAGGCGTTTCTGATCTTCGTGATGAATCTGATCGTCGTGGAATCAGGGTTGTTTTAGATCTTAAAAAGGGTTTTATCCCCGATATAATTATCAACGCTTTATATAAATTTACTCCTCTTGAAACATCTTTCGGAATGAATATGCTTGTCGTGGCTGGAAATCGTCCAGCTTTATTAAATTTAAAACAAATTTTAGTGCATTTCCTTAATCATAGGCGAGAAATTGTTCTTGCTAGATCGCGTTTTGATCTCCGCAAATCAGAAGAACGAGCTCATATTCTTGAAGGTTTAAAGATTGCTTTAGACAATATTGACGAAGTTGTCTCGCTTATTCGTGCTTCGAAAACACCGTTAGAAGCTAAAACTCGATTAATTGAAAGATTTTGTCTTTCGGAAAGACAAGCTCAAGCTATTTTGGAAATGCGTTTACAAAGACTTACAAATCTTGAAAGAGATAAATTGCTTGAAGAATATGCTGAACTTTTGAAGTTAATTGAATACCTTAAAAGTATTTTAGAGAATGAAGAAATTTTACTTGGAGTCATCCGAGATGAAATTACAGAATTAAAACAAAAGTTTTCCACCCCACGCCGGACATTAATTCTTGAAGATCTTGAAGGAATTGATATTCTTGATCTAATACCAGATGATGAAGTTGTTATAACCCTTTCCAGACGTGGTTATATAAAACGTACCCGGATGGATAACTATCAACAGCAAAAACGAGGTGGAAAAGGAATTGCTGGTGTGATGACCGGTACCGATGATTTTGTTCAATCCTTTTGTACTACGTCTAATCATCAATCATTACTCTTGTTCACCAACCTTGGTCGCATGTTCCTGCTTCCTGTTCATCAGGTGCCTGAGGCAGGACGGACAGCTCGCGGCGCTCATATTGCCAATCTCCTCCCATTTGATAAGGAGGAATTTATAGCCGCTGCTATGACCTTACGAGAATTTGCTCCCGATCGCCATTTTCTCTTTGTCACCAAACGTGGAATGGTTAAAAAATCTGCTGTTGAGTTATATAAAAATTGTCGAAGTAGTGGACTTATCGCCGTCACTCTACGTCCTACGGATGAATTGCTTGTTGTTAAAGAGATTTCTCCTGACGCTGAAATCTTGTTAGCAACAAAAAATGGATTATCCATACGTTTTAGGGCTCATGATGTAAGGCCCATGGGTCGGGCGGCATCTGGAGTACGTGGTATTGCCTTGCGCGGTGGTGATGAAGTTACCGCCGGAGTCATCTTCTCTGGTTTGGAACGAACGGAAATGCTGGCAATATCTGCTAATGGGTACGGAAAGCGAACCTCTCTTGAACACTATCCTTTACGAAACCGGGGGGGACTTGGTGTAATTAACATGAAGGTGACCCCAAAAACAGGTCCAGTCATCGGCGCGGCCATGGTTAAGCCTGACGATGGGTTATTACTTCTTACTTCTGCAAATAAAATCATTAGATTGAGCATAGGTGATATTAATACCGTTGGCAGAGCGACGCAAGGAGTCATGCTTGTACGCATGGAGGAAGATGATACGGTAATTGGTTTTGATCTTGCTGAAAATACTGACTCTACAGATTTGGAATAATATAGAATGTATTCTTTCCTGCTCCGCTTTTTATTAATATTCTTAATTTTTTTATCTCAAAGTTGTTCGCAAGATAATGATATTGAAAGTAAAATTATTAATAGCGCTAGAACAGCGTATTTAACTGGTGAAAATATAACTTCTGAGGAATTTTATAAAAACTATCTTCAACAATTTCCTAAAGGAAAATACCGATTAGAAGCTTGGGAAAGAATTTATGATATTACTATAAATTTAAGAAAAGATAAGATTAATGCTTTGCCTTTACTTGAGGCAATGCTTCTCGAATTTGCAAATGAAAAACAATTATATCCATCGTTATTGAAAAAGACTGCAGTTTTACAATCTGATTTAAATAATAATGAGTTGTCAATTCAACTGTGGAATAAATATATTGGTCTTGTTGAAATCACTGATATAGAAAAAAATGAAGCTCGAATACAATTGTCTAAGCAATACTTATTTTGTAATAATTTTGATTTGGCCCTTAAAAGTTTGCGCGACTGCAATAAAACAATTGATTTAGATGGTGTTTTTTCTTTGTGTCAGTTGCAAG
Organism: Desulfolutivibrio sp.; assembly: GCF_036584575.1. NCBI lineage: Bacteria > Pseudomonadati > Thermodesulfobacteriota > Desulfovibrionia > Desulfovibrionales > Desulfovibrionaceae > Desulfolutivibrio > Desulfolutivibrio sp. The sequence goes on along the minus strand of NZ_JAZHDB010000201.1, from coordinate 22,785 downwards.
AAGCACAAGTATTATTTCGATTGAATGAATTTGATGCTGCTTCAGCTTTACTTCTAAATTTAAGGAATTCTTTTCGCAAAAATTCAGATATTTATTTAGAATCGAGTTTTTTGCTTGGAGATATATATGAACTTAAACATGATAGGCCTGCAGCAATAAAGATATTTGAATCAATAGTTGATTCATATCCTAATACTCTTGCTGTTAAAACACGTATTGATAATTTAAAGCGAAATTAATATTATGCAGCCTCATTTTGAATTTGATATTTTTCATAATAAACGTGTGCACGTTGGTATTACCGGCAGTATTTCTGCGTTTAAGATGGTTATGGTTCTTCGGACTTTAATTAAATTCGGAATTCATACAAGTTGTACTTTAACAAAATCTGCTCACCAATTTGTTACACCTCTTTCGTTTCATGCTCTTGGTGTTGATCCTGTTTATTCTGAATTATTTAATCCTTTGGATGACCCTTTTTCACATCTCGCACCTTCACGTACTGCGCAATGCCAGGTTATTTGTCCTGCTACTGCAAATTTTATTGCGAAAATGGCTCATGGTATTGCTGATGATATGTTATCCTGTCAGACCCTTGCGTTTCCACATCAGCAAATAATTGCTCCCGCTATGAATTCGATGATGTGGTCTTCAAAACCAGTTCAGCAGAATATTCAAGTTTTAGCGTCACGTAATATATCCATTCTTTCTCCAAGAGAAGGTTTGCTAGCCTGTGGTGATACTGGACATGGAAAACTCGCAGATGAAAATGATATTTTTTTAGCAATTTTACATGCTCTGAGTCCCCATGATTTATCTGGAAAACGGGTTCTTGTTTGTTTAGGACCTACCCACGAATATTTTGATGTTGCCCGGTATTGGTCAAACCCCTCAACTGGTCTAATGGGTGCCTGTCTGGCCATTGCCGCATGGTTTCGTGGGGCCGATGTTCATGTCGTTCAAGGACCATGTACTTTCTTTTTTCCTGAAAGCATTACGATTACGCCTGTAACTACAGCACATCAAATGTATGAAGCAATGGTTTCTGAATTTCCAAAATTTGACATTATTTGTATGGCTGCCGCAGTAGCAGATTTTTCTCCCGTTCCCTACAGTCAAAGTAAAAATAAATTTAAAAGAGATATAACTGGGAAAACTGCTCCACATATTGAATTTATATCAAACCCTGATATTTTGGCTAAATTAGGATATATTAAATCGCAAAATCAAAAATTGATTGGATTTTGCGCTGAAACAAGTGAATTAAAAATGCATGCTGAAGAAAAACTTCTTAGAAAACAGTGTGATATAATGGTCGCTAATTTTATTGGGCGTGATAATTCTGGTTTTTCATCTACTACCAATGATGTAGAAGTTGTTGATAAACATGGTCGTTACGAAAAATGGCCTGTTCTTCCAAAACCTGAAGTTGCTTGGAGGATTTTAGATTGGACGAATCACGTCTAAACATCCCTGAGTGCTTACGTGCTTGGCATTTTGCAGGCATACGACATTTTTTTATAGAAAAAAAGGAGAAAAGTAATTTTTCTTTGCAGGATCAGCCATCTACTTGGAAAGCACCGTGGTGTGAGTTCTTTTCAAAAGTTCCCCCTACCGCATTCCTTTTTTTTACGTATTATGATTTAGGAAAAGATCTTGCCGGTCTTGGTAATTCTGACAGGAGAACCTTTTGGCGTCGGTTTATCCCTTTTTTTCATCTTCCAAAAGGTTCTATTGCTTTTTGGCCTTTGGCCATTTTCAGTCAATCGACCTATCAGGTACAAATTTCGGATTTTTTTAAAACAATTGCTTTTTTTACTCCATCTCTTGTTGCTTGTTTTGGCGATGACTGCGAACAATCAATCAAGCAAACACTTCCTTTACAAAATATACCACGTCCTAAATTGCTTTTTTTCCCTCATATCGAGCTTCTTTTTCAATCCACTGATCATGAACTTTCTCTCATTTCAAAACAAATTCTTTCTCAATTAATGTCTAGGTAACTTTTTTTATTTTGTAACCTTCAATAATGGTGAGTGATTATGAAAATTCTTGTTACTGGTGCTGCTGGATTTATTGGATATCATCTTTGCCGACGTTTTCTGAAAATGGGTCATACCGTAGTGGGTTTGGACAATCTCAATTCGTATTATTCCGTTCAAATTAAACAAGATCGTTTATCACAACTTCATGAGTATGAACATTTTCAGTTTGCTCAAATTGATCTTGCTGACAAAAAGGCAGTTTTTAAACTTTTTCAAGAAAATGACTTTAGTCATGTCGTCAATTTGGCTGCTCAAGCAGGTGTTCGGTATAGCATCGAAAATCCTGGGGCATATGTTGAAACGAATCTTGTTGGTTTTTCCCACATTCTTGAAGGTTGTCGGCATGGTGGAGTTCGCCATTTGGTTTTTGCCTCTTCCAGCTCTGTATACGGTCTGAATACCAACATGCCTTTTTCTGTTCATAACAATGTTGACCATCCTATCAGTTTATATGCGGCGACAAAAAAATCCAATGAATTGATGGCTCATACGTACAGTTATCTTTACGGCCTGCCTTGCACAGGTTTACGCTTCTTTACAGTTTATGGACCATGGGGAAGACCCGACATGGCGCTTTTTCTCTTTACAAAGGCTATTTTGGAGGGAAAACCCATTACTGTTTTCAATCATGGCAAAATGAGAAGAGATTTTACCTATATTGACGATATTGTTGAAGGCGTGACACGCATTACTGGTAGGACTCCGACAGCAAATCCGGATTGGGATTCGAATGCTCCAGATCCGTCTTCCAGCGTTGCACCGTATAAAATTTATAACATCGGCAACAATAATACCGTTGAGCTTGCCCGTTTTATAGAAGTCATTGAAGAACAACTTGGCAAGAAGGCTGAAAAACAATATTTACCACTACAACCAGGTGATGTTCCCATGACATTTGCCGATGTGGATGATTTGATCGCAGATGTTGGTTTTAAACCATCCACCCCAATTGAAGTTGGAATCGCAAAGTTTATTGAATGGTATCGTGACTATTTCCATGTTTAAGTTGACATGGTGCGCAGATAGTCCATAAAGAATTTGCCACGTTAACCTTTCAGCATTGCTCCACAGGAGATGGGGACGGTCCATGGATTTCTCGACGATCAAGCATGAGATGGCGGTGGTTTTTGAACAGATCACAGCTCGGACCGACGAAGGGCTCTTGCCTGATGAAATCGCTGTGAACAAGTTCTATCGGCTTTGTCAACGAATGCACCAAATTGCTGATGACGTCTGGATCGGAGAGGCTGAGGATTTTTCGCATTTATCCCACCAATTACTTAATGCTGTGAAAAAAAATGATGTAGAGAGCAGCGTCATGCTCGTGGAATCCCTTCAGGACGCTCAGGCATATTGTCACCGAACTTTTCGCGAGTAGGCGACATGTTTCACGTGAAACATTTTCAGGTAATCGTGACGAGGCAAAGTGATCACGGGGTTAGCTCTGGAAGTTTTTAGATTTTAACATGGTTTTGATTCGGTGTGTATGCGCCGGGAGAGGGACATGGCTAGAGTCGTCGTGGTTGCCAATCAGAAGGGTGGAGTGGGGAAGACGACCACTTCTGTGAATCTAGCCGCGTCTCTCGCGGTCATGGAGAAAAAAACGCTTTTAATCGATTGTGACCCGCAAGCGAACGCTTCCAGTGGATTGGGGATCTACTCAGAAAAAACAGCAGAGAATCTGTATACGATTTTATATGAACCTTCGCGGGCGCGTGAGGCGGTTTTAGAGACGGATTTTCCCTTCTTGTCTGTGATGCCCTCAAGTACGGATCTTGTAGCGGCGGAAATCGAATTGGTGGGGAAGTCCAGCCGGGAGTTTTTTCTTCGGGCGGTGGTTCAGGAGTTGGTTGGCGAGTATGAATACATTCTGCTGGACTGCCCCCCCTCCCTGGGCTTGGTGACGTTGAATGCCCTCTGTGCCGCAACCGAGCTGTTGGTTCCCCTGCAATGTGAGTACTATGCCTTGGAGGGAGTCGCGCAGCTTTTACGCACATATGAGTTGGTTCATAAGCGTTTTAATAAAAATCTGTCCTTGCTCGGCGTGCTGCTCACTATGTACGACGGACGGAACAAGCTGAACCGCCATGTGAAGCGTGAAATCTGGAAATGTTTTCCCAAATTGGTTTTCGACACGCTGGTGCCGAGAAACGTCAGGCTTTCCGAGGCCCCGAGCTTCGGAAAGCCTGTTCTTGCCCATGATATCAAGTCGCGCGGTTCCGAGGCGTACCTTTCCCTGGCTCAAGAAGTTGTCCGGCGCGATCCGAATCGTCCGGCCGCTAAAGGGAAGGTGAGGTAGCAGACGAGAGGCCGGGATGTGAAATTAGGATTTATCCACATAGGGCCGACATTCCACGCTCACATGTTTCTTGAAGTGCCGTTTCATGATCCGGGATTTGCAATGAAGGCACTGAAAGGATGCAAGCCCGCCCAGGTTGGCGGCGGTCAGCCAGAATTTGCGGGGGTCATCGGCACGCCAATCATCCGTCGCGGCGCCGCAGTTTTCGCAGACAAGATCATAGGCGGGGGGATAGGTGAAATCCCAATACCCAAGTAACGCCTCCCAGTCTTTCAGGGGTTCGGGAGGCCGTTGGACGACAACAGGCTCGGGATGCATCGCCTGCGTTAGTATCGGCAACACCTCATTCTTGCAGGTTTCCCAGATTTCGGACCCGATAAAGACCCCGAGCGGTTTGCCGGATACGTCGTGGAGCGTGAGGAATTCTTTGGGCGATGAAAACATGAGGTGCTCCTTCAAGGCTTTTGTGTGAAGGACATCGCCTTCAAGCGATGCCTTAGGGTTGTCTTTCATGCGCACCTGAGGGTAAGGTTTCACGGAATACTGTCAAGCTTTTTGGATTGTGCCGTCATATGTGCCGTTGATTGCGGCGATGCTGGCGGCGAGGGAGATCATATGGCGCAATCTGCACGTGGGTTGGGAAGGGGACTTGAGGCTCTTTTAGGTGGCATGGGAGATGCCAAAACGACCAGTGAGGTCATGGAAATTCCGGTTGGGAAGATTCGGCCGAACCCGGAACAACCTCGACGGGAATTTTCCGACGAGGCCATGGCCGACCTGACGCGTTCCATTAAAGAACAAGGCGTGCTGCAACCCGTGATGGTTCGACCCATCAACGATGGGACGCATGACTATGAGATCGTGGCCGGGGAGCGGCGTTGGCGGGCATGCACGGCTGCGGGGCTTGAGGTGATTCCGGCCTTGGTCCGTGAAGTGGATGACGAGCAAAGCCTTGCCCTGGCGCTCATTGAAAATTTACAACGAGAAGACCTCAACCCCATGGAAGAGGCCGCAGGATTTGCCCTGCTTATGAGCCGCTTCGGCGTCACTCAGGAAGAACTGGCTGAGCGAGTGGGGAAAAGCCGGTCGGCTGTCGCCAATACCCTGCGCCTGATGCAGCTTGCCGAACCCATTCGCGCGGATTTGGCCGCAGGGCGCATTTTTGCCGGTCATGCCCGGGCGCTTCTTGCCTTGTCGGAGGAAAAACTTCGTAATGCCCTGTGGGTGCGCATTCTTGAGCTTGGCATGTCGGTGCGGCAGGCCGAAGATATGGCGTCCTACGCCAAAACCCACGGCGCACTGCCCGACTTGGCCAACCCGCCAGAGTGTGCGTCGGTGGAATCCGTAACGGGCGCGGGGGGGGAGAAAAAAGAAAAATCCAAGGCTGAGCGCCGCGCCGCGCCACCCCTGGACCGGCAACTTCACGATTTGCAGCGGGAATTGGAATCCTTGTATGGCGCCAAGGTGCAGATTTCCGGAACCCCCAGTCGGGGACGCATAACCTTTCATTTTGCCTCTGAAGACGCCCGAAAAGAGATCATCGCGCGTCTTGGGCTCACAAGCGGATAGTCGACATGATCCCCTCTTCCCGTATGGAAATGATCGCCAAGGCGGTTCCTGGTTTTACCGGGAAACGCATTCTTGTTTTAGGCGATCTCATGCTGGATCATTATCTCATGGGGGATGTGGAGCGGATATCTCCCGAAGGTCCGGTGCCGGTGGTCCGGGTGCGGAGCGAGGCGCACACCTTGGGTGGGGCGGGGAACGTGGTCAAGAATCTTGCCGCCCTGGGGGCAAGCCCGACGCTTCTGTCCGTGTGCGGGGAGGACGATCCCGGCAAGGCGATCTTGCAGCTTGCGGAACGTGAAGGTCTCGAATCGATCATCGTTCCGGACGGGACGCGGCCGACCACCATCAAAACCCGTATCATCGCGCATAACCAGCAGGTGGTCAGGGTGGATCGGGAAAGCGATGAACCGGTTTCGAGCCGGGTCCGCGACGCGGTCATTCAGGCCATGATTCGACTTATGCCGGGGCACGCCTGCGTGATCGTTTCGGATTACGCCAAGGGACTTGTCTCCCGTCCGATCATCCAGGCGGTTCTGGAGGCGGCGGCCAAATTGTCGCCGAGGCCGCTCGTTCTGGTGGATCCCAAGGTTCCCAACAGGGACATCTATCAGGGGGTGGATCTGCTGACGCCCAACGCTCGAGAGGCCGGAGAGATGGCTGGTTTGCGGTTGACGGGACGAACGGAGATCATCCGGGCCGGACTTGCCATCTTCAAAAAAATTCGCTGCAGATCGTTGGTGATCACCCTGGGCGCTGATGGGATCGCGCTTTTTTCCGGCCCGGGAAATGTTCGCCACATCCCGACCATGGCCCGCAAGGTCTTTGATGTGACCGGTGCGGGCGACACGGTCATCGCGGCTCTGGCCGTCGGTCTCAGTAGTGGTCTCGATCTGCTGGATGCCTGTATATTGGCTAATTATTGCGCAGGGATAGTCGTTGGGCAGGTCGGCAGCGCCACGGTGAGCCAAAAAGACGTGCTGGCCGGACTCGGAGGACAAGCGGAACCTCTCGTTGAGGGGTGGCTTCAGGCCGATCCGTCGTAGGTTGTGTTACAAACGATAACATTTTGAAATAATACAATATACAATCCCAGCGAGTAGGAAAGAAAGGCGGAAAACGATGTCTGATAGGAAACATAGCCAGGGAAGCGGCGATACCTGGACCTGGGATGCCGATCCACGTACGAATACGGCCACGATTGGCGGCGAGGTGGATTTTACGGTCAGTCCGGCTGTCCGTGATCGATTTGTGGCCTTCATCGAGCAGACCAGGGGAGATATGTTTTTGGATCTCGGGAATCTGTCTTATGTGGATAGTTCAGGCTTGGCGGCTTTGATCGAAGGCCGCAAGTTGCTCAAGGCCAAGGGACGTAAAATTACCATCACGGCCATATCGCACCAAGTTCGCAAGCTTTTTGAATTGACGCAGATCGGAGAACTTTTCGGTTTATAGCTACATGTGACCGACATGCGGTGGCCCGATGCTCCGGGTCGCCTGGAGGGGGGGCCGCCGGTGCGAGAGGTCTTGGGCGTCTTTTTCGAGGTGGTCAACGGCCTTGTGCGCTGCCTGTGGCTCTCGATGACGCGGCGCTACCACTCAAAACCCTACCAGCGCGAACGGACCTGGGACCATCTTTCCTGGGTCGGGGCCGATTCCCTTCCCATCGTCAGCATTATTTCAGGATGTACGGGCATCATCTTGGCCCTGCAGGCGGCCATGCAACTCGAGAAGGTCGGCGCGCTAAGCTATGTGGCCAATCTAGTGGGTTTCTCACTGGTCACGGAGCTTGGACCGCTTTTGACCTCCCTCATCCTGGCGGGCCGGGCCGGCGCGGCCTTCACCGCTGAAATAGCCACCATGAAGATATCCGAAGAGATCGATGCCTTAAGTGTTATGGGCATCGATCCGATCCGTTTTTTGATTTGGCCGAAATTTGTCGCCATGCTGGTTATGGCCCCGCTTTTGGCGTTGTGGGCCGATTTCGTAGGCATCATGGCCGGCGGCATTTTTTCTGCGACCGCCCTGGGCTTGAGCGGCAAGGTCTATTTTGAGCAGACCGCCACCTTTTTGCGGGTCAGCGATGTCATGTCGGGCCTGGTCAAGAGTGCGGCCTTCGGCATGGCCATCACCCTCATCAGTTGCACCCAGGGGTTGATGGCCCGCGAAGGTGCGGCGGATGTGGGTAGAAGAACCACCATGGCCGTGGTGCAGTCGATCTTTGTCATGATCCTGCTGGATCTGTTTTTTACGGCGTTAAATTATATTTTACGCTAAATCTCGTCTTTTTTTAGTATGTTAGCATTGGTTGCTCAACAACCAAACGATCCAAAAAGGAAATTTGGACGCTACCTCGGAAGAGGAAACATATCGGTTGCGGAGAAAAGGGGAATGCGTTCACGCAAAAAGCAACGTCGTTAAACGGTGTTTGGCGAAAGACGAAGGAAAGGATCGGAACGAACGTATGCGCAAGCAAGGCAGGCTCAAGGCGCCGGAGATCGTTCTCGAAAACGTCAGTGTCGGCTATGGCGACCGGGTCGTTTTGGAGAACATCACCACGGTGCTCCCAGCCGGGAAGATCAGCGTCATCCTGGGCGGGTCGGGGTGCGGCAAGTCCACGCTTTTGCGCAATATCCTGGGATTGGTCAGCCTGAAAACCGGCCATATCCGGCTCGGTGATTCGGATTTGTATTCCATGAGCCCTCAGGAGGCCATGGCCATGCGCCGCAGGTTGGGGGTGTTGTTCCAGGACGGGGCGCTTTTGGGCTCCATGCCCCTGGGGCAAAACGTGGCCCTGCCGCTTCGCGAACATACCAGCCTGGATGAGGGAATGATCGAGGAAGTGGTGCGCATGAAGCTTAAGCTGGTGGGGCTTGAACCCTTTGTGCAGTATTTTCCTCGCCAATTGTCCGGGGGAATGCGCAAGCGGGCGGGTCTGGCCCGGGCCATGGCCCTTGATCCGGCCATCCTTTTGTGCGACGAGCCAACGTCGGGGCTTGATCCCATCACCTCCGCCGACCTGGACCAGCTCATCTTGGAACTCAAGGCGACCTTTCCCATGACCATTGTGGTCGTCACCCACGACCTTGAGAGTCTTTTCACCATCGCGGATTTTGTGGTGGTGTTGGACAAAGGCAGGATGTTGTTCCAAGGAAGCCTTGCGGAGTTGAAAAAAAATACGGACCCTTTCATCGTCAGATTTCTCGGCCGCATGCCCACGCGGGAAAGCCGGGTCATCACAGCCGGACAGATCGGCCATGCCGGAAGGGCGCCCGATATCGCGGAAAAAACCCTATGAACACCGGCAAGGGGAGCAGCTATGCTCGATGAACGCGGAAAAAAGAAAGAATACGTCAAGGCCTCGCTGACGTTGGCGCTTGGGCTTGGCATCCTGTCCGTGTTCATGGTGATCCTTGGAGGGCATTGGTTTTGGGAAAACCTGGCGACCTATCATGTGCGGTTCGCCACGGTGAAGGATCTGGTGTCGGGGCGGCCGGTCAAATATGGGGGCATGGACATCGGGCGCATCCAAAAGATCGAGCTCGATCCGGACGATCCGCGTCTGATCCGGGTGAGTCTTGGGGTGAAGGAGGATTTTCCCCTGTATCAGGGCACCCAGGCCAGGATCGCCCAGAAGGGTCTGGTTGGCGATTACTATGTCTTTTTGGACCTGCAGGGGGCGCCTGGGCCGCGCATCGAACCGGGAAGCGAGATCCCGGCCGCCCGGACCATGGACATGCAGGAACTGGCGGCCGTGGCCGGGGATATGCTGCAAAGCGTCAAGCCAAAGATCGACGAGATTGCGGACAACATCGAGCGGTTGCTCTCGCCCAAAAACGTGGAGCTGGTCAGCCGCATGCTGGAGCAGGGGCCGCAACTGTTGGCCGAGACCAAGACGGCCGTGGAGTCGTTTCGCACGGATTGGGCGCGGCTTGTGGGCAAGGGCGAGTCCGCCGCAGACGCCCTGGGCAAGACGTTGCAGCGGGCCGAAACGGCCGTGGCGGTGGTGGAGAAGGAATTGACCGTCACGCTGGATGAAATCCGCACTCATACCCAGACGGCAGGCAAGGTGGCCGAGGAACTGCGGGTGAGCCTGGACTACGATCAGCGCCAAGTGGAGAGCATCCTGGAGAATCTCAATCGTACCAGCCGTGATCTCAAGGATCTGACGGCCCGGGTCAAGGAACGGCCCTGGCAGGTCATCAGGCCGCCCAAGGAGGTTTTGCCGTGAACATGTTCATCAAGGCGGCCGCAGCGGCAGGGCTGCTGCTCATGGCCGGGTGTCTGGGCTCTGCGCCTCCGGTGGAGCACTATCTGCGGGTGGAGGCGGCGACCGCCGGATGCGACAAGGGCGCAGGACACGCCACAGCCACGCCTGGCGTCGTGGTGGCCTATATGGACCTGACGGCCCTGGACAACCTGGACCGTCCGGCCGTGCTGGTGGCCAACGGCAGCGTGCTGGCCCCGAGCACCCGGTGGTATTGGGAAGGCGCCCCTCAGGATGTGATGGGGGGTGGGATCATCCGAGCGGTCAATTGCCAGCCCGGGGTGGCCGGGGTGTTGAAATACAGGCCGCGGGTCGAGCATCAGGCCGTGTTGTCGGGCAACGTGACGGCCTTCAACGTCCAACGCAAAAACGGGCTGCGGTTTGTGGCGGGCGTGCGGCTGGAACTCTGGACCAAGGATGCCCGACGGCTGGTGGGATCGCGTGATTTTGCGGTGGAAACCCCCATTGCCTCCGAAACCCCGGAGGCCATCGCCGATGCCGCATCCCGGGCGGTCTCACGTATCGCCGCCGAGGCGGTGGCGTGGTTGACGGCGGGAATGGGCGGGCCCCTGGCGGAGAGCTTCGCGGAGTCGGCCAAGTGAGCTCGTTGCTGGCGGTTTTTGCGGCCATCTCCGAGCAGCGGATTGTCGAGGCCATGCAGCGGGGGGAGTTCGACAATCTCGAGGGCGCCGGGCAAAAGTTGGTCTTCGAGGACGATTCCATGGTTCCGGAAGATTTGCGCATGGCGTATAAGGTCATGAAAAACGCGGGATATCTGCCACCGGAGATACTGGAGGAAAAAGAGATTCTGTCGGCGGCCGACCTGTTGGCCAACGCCCCGGATGAACACGAGCGGTACCTACGCATGCGCAAGCTGCAATGCGTGGTCATGCGGATCAACCAGCGGCGAAATCGACCGGTATATTTGGAGAAAGATGCCGAATACTATGAAAAGGCCGTGTCACGCGTGACGCTCCAAAGCGCGCAGGGGGTGAATGAATGAAAAAAAGTCGTATAAAATACATCCCATATAAAAAATCATGACCGGTTCAAGCGCCAGGACTGTCAAAAAAATTACGGTCAATTCAACGCGTTACGCTTGAAACCCTTCTCAAACAGTCGTATAAAATCCAACCTGGATTCGTGCCGGTACGCAACCAGGGAGTGGGGTCCGCTGGCGCACAGCAGACACAAAAACGCATTTCCCGCCGGAAAAGCGGAGGTACCATGACGGCCTATACCGTACAGATGGAGCAGCTCCCCGGGCTTTTGGCGGCCTGGAGCGAACAATGTCAGGTACACGTCCCCGTGTCCCTGGAAAACGGGTTTTATGATTTCGGGCCCTGGAGGCCGGGCACGGAAATCGCTTTCGAATACGACGTGGCCTACAACCCGCTCAAACGGTTTTTTATGCCGCCGCGCGAGGACATGGTCGTCTTCGACCTGGAGACCTATGCGGCCAAGCCCGTGTTCGCCGCGCCAAACATCCTGCTCTTCGGGGTGCATCCCTACGACGTCAAGGCCGTGACCCAGCTCGACCAGCTTATGGAAAGCGGCAGCGTGGACCAGAACTATTTCTCCCGCCGCGACGCCACGGTGATCTTCGCCCTGACCCCCATGGCCGTGTCCGAGACCGCGTTTTGGGCCTCGGTGGGGGCGGACAAGGTGGACCAGGGGTTCGACCTGTACTGGACAAAGATCGGCCCGGGGACGTTCCATGTGGAGATCGGCTCGGGCAAGGGCGAGGAATTGCTCCTGGCCGCCGGGCCCTTGTCCCCGGCCACGGCCGGAAGCCGCGAGGCCGCGCGCAAGGCCCAGGTGCGGGCCCGAAACCTCGGCCTGCGACGCAAGCTTGACTTTGACTGGCACGAGACGCCCCATGTCATGGGCCGGTCCTGGAACTCCTCCCTGTGGCATCGCAAGGCCGAAAAGTGTCTGGGCTGCGGTTCCTGCAACATCGTCTGTCCCACCTGCTACTGTTTCGACATCCGCGAGGAGGTGGACGAGAAGCTCAAAACCGGCCACCGCTTCCGGGAATGGGACGGCTGCATGTTAAACGGCTTCGCCCTGGTGGCGGGTAATCACAACTTCCGCCCCCAGGCCTCGGAACGCTATCGGCACCGGTATATGCGCAAGGGGAAATACATTTTCGATAAAATAGGGGAGCTTGGCTGCGTGGGCTGTGGGCGGTGCGTGCGGGCCTGCACCAGCAAGATCGCGGACCCGTGCGAGATTTTCAACACCTTGTGGGAGGAAAGCCGCCATGAAATCTAGGACGTTTTCCCCCTATGTGCCTCGCCCGGCCACGCTGGTGTCCAAGTCGGCCCTGTCGGAATTGGTGACCCTGTACGAATTCACCTTGGACAACGGCAAGAACCTGGCCCACAAGCCCGGGCAGTTCATCATGGTGTCTCTCTACGGCGTGGGCGAGGCCCCGTTTTCCATCAGTTCCGCGCCCATCAAGGAATCCAACGTCTTCGAGATCGCCGTGCGCAAGATCGGCGTCGTGACCAAGGCCCTGTCCGAACTGCCCGTGGGCGCCAAGGTGGGCATCCGGGGGCCGTTCGGCACCAGCTTTCCAGTGCATGAGTTCGTGGGCAAGGACACCCTGCTGGTGGCCGGAGGCCTGGGCTATATCCCCATCCGCAGCCTTTTGCATTACCAACTGCGCCACCGCGCGGAATTCGGCCGCATCAGCGTGCTCATCGGCGCCCGGTCCCCCCGGGACCGCATCTTCATCGACCAGATCGAGGCCCTGGCCCGGGGCGGCGACGTAGAGGTTCTGGAGACCGTGGACGTGCCGGACGAAAACTGGAAGGGAAACGTGGGGGTCATCACCACGCTTTTGCCCAAGGCCAGTGTGGAGCCTCAAAACACCCACGTGGCCATGATCGGGCCGCCGGTCATGTACAAGTTCGTGCTGCGCCAGTGCCGGGAGATGGGCATCGCCTCGGATCGCATCTGGGTATCCCTGGAGCGCCGCATGAAATGCGGCCTGGGCAAATGCGGGCATTGTCAGATCAACAGCCTAAACGCCTGCATGGACGGCCCGGTGTTCCGCTATACGGATATCGCAAGCCTGGAAGAGGCCATCTGACGGCCCGGGGAAGGGGCGGTTCGTCCGTCCGTGGATCAGCACGTCCGACCATGAAGCTGTAAAAGAAGGCCCGCCATGGAAACCGCACCGGTTATGATCTCGTCCAACGAAACCTGTCTTTTATCCGCCAAACCACGCATCGCCTTTTTCGATTTTGCGGGGTGTGAGGGCGACCAACTCCAGATCGCCAACCTGGAGGAAAAGCTGCTGGACATCCTGGCCCATGTGGAGGTGGTCAGCTTCCGGGAGATCAAGACCGGACATGGAGACGATTACGACATCGCCTTTGTGGAAGGGTCCATCACCCGGCCCGAGGATGAGGAACGCATCAGGGACATCCGGTCCAAGGCCAAGGTGCTGGTGGCTTTGGGGGCCTGTGCGGCCATTGGCGGCATCAACTGCCTGAAAAATTTCATGGGCGAGGCTTTTTATCGTGACGTGGTCTACGGGCCCCAGGCCGGGTGGTACAAGACCTACGCGGCCCGGCCCCTCTCCGCCGTGGTTCAGGTTGACGCCGAGATACCGGGCTGTCCCATCGACCGTCTGGAGTTCGCCCGGGTGGTCAAGGAACTCCTTCTTGGCCGCACCCCCTGGCTGCCGGACTATCCGGTCTGCGTGGAATGCAAGATGGCCGGAAACATCTGCCGCTTCGACATGGGCAAGATGTGTCTGGGCATCATCACCCGGGCCGGGTGCGGGGCCTGTTGCGTCACCGAGGGGGCCCACTGCTGGGGATGCCGGGGGCTTTTTCCCACGGCCAACCTGGACGCGGCCCGCCAGGTCATGGACCGGGCCGGGTTCGACCGGCGACAGGTCCAGGATCTCATGCGTTTTTTCCTGGGCGACACCAAGGCTGGGCTGTAGTCCGGCCGTCGAGGGTGGCGCGCGACATTGCAAACCGATTTCCCACCGCGAGGAACGACCATGGCCAAGGCAGCCAAGGAAAGGGCCGTGAGTACGGCCAAAAAGATCAATGTCCACTATCTGACCCGGGTGGAAGGCCACGGCAACATCATCGCCGAGGTGGACGAGGCCGGGACCGTGACCGCCTGCCGCTGGGAGGTGCCTGAGGCCCCGCGTTTTTTCGAGGCCATGATGCTCGGGCGCTCCTATCACGATGTCCACCACATCGCCTCGCGCATCTGCGGCATCTGCTCCATCGGCCATCAGTTGGCCTCGCTCCAGGCCACGGAAGAGGCCCTGGGGGTCATGGTCTCGGAGCAGACGCTGATTCTGCGCAAGCTGGCCCTGCATGGCGAGAACATCCAAAGCCATCTGCTGCATGTCGGTTATCTGGTGCTGCCCGATCTCCTGGGGGTGGACTCGGTGATCCCCCTGGCCTCCACCCATCGCGAGGAGCTGTTGCATCTGGTCAAGTCCCGGGCCATGTCCAACGAGTTCTGCCGTCTGGTGTCCGGACGCACCACCCATCCCCAGCGGCTCATGGTCGGCGGCATGGCCAAGCTGCCCACCGAAGAGGATCTCCTCAAACTTCGGGAGATTCTGACCGGGGCCGTACCCGAGATGCAGGCCGTGGTGGATCTCTTCGCCGCAGTCAAAGGCAATTTTCCGGACTTCACCCGGGAGACGGAATACGTGGGCCTGTCCTCCCCTTCCGAATACGGCCTGTATTGGGGCGAGGTGGCCTCGACGGCCGCCCCGAGGCGTCCGGCCGCGCTCTACCAGGACGTGGCCCGGGAATACTGCGTGCCCGGGTCCACGGCCAAGTGGTCCAAGGGTGCAGAGGGGGCGTACATGGTCGGGGCCCTGGCCAGGTTCAACATCAATAGCGGCCAGCTCAACGCCTCTGGTCGCGCGGCGGCGGAAAAGCTTGGCCTGAAGGCTCCGTGTTACAATCCGTATTACATGTCGCTTGCGCAAATCGTCGAGGTTGTCCATTCGATTGAAGATGCGATATCGCTTACGGACAGGCTTCTGGAGCGCGGGGTACAGGCCGAAAAGCCCCAGACCGTGCGGTGTACGGCGGGACGCGGCGTGGGCGCGGTGGAGGTGCCGCGCGGTCTTTTATTCCATGCCTACGAATACGACGAAAACGGCCGGGTGACCCACGCCGACTGCGTGATTCCCACCAACCAGAACCATGCCAACATCCAAAAGGATCTGGAGGCCCTGACCCCGCTGATCGCCCGGGAGGACAAGGCCGCCGTGGAGCTCAAGCTCAGCATGCTGGTGCGGGCCTACGACCCGTGCATCTCCTGCTCCACGCACCGTTTGGACCTGTCTGAGGGGGAGGGGCTGGTACGGTTCGTCCCAGCCGGGAAAAGCGAGGCGAAGTAAGGTCTTTTCCGTGTGCGGCCGGGGCGGGAGGGCCCTTGTCGCACGGTACGGCCGGGGTCCGCTGACGCCTGGGCGAATAGTGGCGTGTTGCGCCGTTTTTGCGCGTCTGGTCGGCGTCTGAGCCGGGCGTCGGGTCTGTAGGCTCTTGCCTAAATCAACCCTTCTGTGGAATCCTTCCCCTCCCGTGACGCGTTTGCGCCGAAACACCGTCCCGCCAAAGGAGGACGATCCGACATGCGTGGAAAACTCATGACCCAGGGGCTGGAAAAGGCCCCGCATCGCTCGCTTTTACATGCCCTGGGGCTGACCCGAGAGGAAATGAACCGCCCCTTGATCGGGGTGGTCAACGCCGCCAACGAGATCATTCCCGGCCATATCCACCTGAACACCCTGGCCGACGCGGTCAAGGCCGGAATCCGCATGGCCGGGGGAACGCCCATGGCCTTTCCGGCTATCGGGGTCTGCGACGGACTGGCCATGAACCACGCGGGCATGCGCTTTTCCCTGCCCAGCCGGGAAATCATCGCCGATTCCATCGAGATCATGGCCTCGGCCCATCCCTTCGACGCCCTGGTCATGATCCCCAACTGCGACAAGATCGTCCCGGCCATGCTCATGGCCATGCTGCGCCTGGACATCCCGGCCATCATGGTCAGCGGCGGCCCCATGCTGCCGGGCAGATCCCGGGGCAAAAGCTGCGATCTGATCACCGTGTTCGAGGCCGTGGGCAAGGTCAGCCGGGGCCAGATGGAGGCGGAGGAGCTGGCCGAACTGGAAGAGTCGGCCTGCCCGGGCTGCGGCTCCTGCGCGGGCATGTTCACGGCCAATTCCATGAACTGTCTGTCCGAGAGCATCGGCCTGGCCCTGCCCGGCAACGGGACCATTCCGGCCGTCTCGGCCGCCAGGGTTCGTCTGGCCAAAAAGGCGGGCATGCAGATCATGGAGCTTTTGGCCAAAAAGATCACCCCGCGCATGATCGTCACCGAAAAAAGCGTCCACAACGCCATGGCCATGGACATGGCCCTGGGCTGCTCCACCAATACCGTGCTGCACCTGCCGGCCATTTTCGCCGAGGCCGCCCTGGATGTGGACCTGACGGCCTTCGACGCGGTCAGCCGCACGACCCCCAACCTGTGCAAGCTGTCCCCGGCCGGACACCATTACCTGTCCGACCTGGATCAGGCCGGGGGGATACCGGCGGTCATGGGGGCCCTGGCCGGGATGGGGCTCATTCACTTGGACGCCCTGACCGTGACCGGCAAGACCGTGGGGGAAAATCTGGCGGACGTGAAGGCCTGCGTGAAGGATCCGGACGTCATCCGGGTAGACAATCCCTACAGCCCCGAGGGCGGCATCGCCATTTTGCGCGGCAACCTGGCCCCGGACGGCGGGGTGGTCAAGCAATCGGCCGTGGCCCCGTCCATGATGCGCCGCACGGGACCGGCCCGGGTCTTCGACAGCGAGGAGGCGGCCATTCCGGTGATCCTGGCCGGAGGGATCAAGCCCGGGGACGTGGTGGTCATCCGCTATGAAGGCCCGAAAGGGGGCCCGGGCATGCGCGAGATGCTCTCGCCCACCTCGGCCATCATGGGCATGGGCCTGGGCGGCGAGGTGGCCCTTCTGACCGACGGCCGTTTCAGCGGCGGCACGCGCGGCGCGGCCATCGGCCATATCTCCCCCGAGGCGGCCGAGGGCGGATCCATCGCCCTGGTGGAAGAGGGCGACCTCATCGAGATCGACATTCCGAACCGGGTGTTGGCCCTCAAGGTGTCCGACGAGGAACTGGCCAGACGCCGGGCGGCCTGGACCCCCAAACTCAAAAAAATCGATTCGCCGTTTCTGAGGCGCTATGTGAAGACGGTCATGTCTGCGGCCCATGGCGCACGCCACAAAAACGATTGAGGCAAAAAAGGGTCGCGGGGCTGCACGGGCGCGGCGCCGCGACCCGTCTGCGGGACAGGACGCAAACGGGGAAACATGGCCAGGCTTTTGCTTCTCGATGATGACGCGGTGTTTCGCGAAACCATGAGTCGCGTGTTGACGCGCATGGGCCATGACGTGGCCTGTGCGGAAAACCTCAAAGAGGGGCGCATCCGGCTGTGGGCCGAACGCCCCGACGTGGTGTTCCTGGATCTGCGCCTGCCCGACGGGCACGGGCTGTCGCTTATGCCCGACTTGAAGCAGGGCCTGGACGCGCCCGAGGTCATCATCGTCACCGGCGAGGAAGACCCCCAGGGCGCGGAACTGGCCATCAAAAGCGGGGCCTGGGATTATCTGCAAAAGCCCGTGACCCCGGCCTCCCTGGCCCTGCCCCTGGCCCGGGCCCTGGAATACCGGGCCCAAAAGGCCGCCAAGCGGCCCCGGGCCGTGCTCAAGCGCGAGGGCATCGTGGGCGGCAGCCGGGCCATCGAGGAATGCCTGGAACTGGTGGCCCAGGCCGCCGAGTCCGATGCCGGGGTCCTGGTCACGGGGGAGACGGGAACGGGCAAGGAGCTTTTCGCCCGGGCCATTCACGCCAATTCCTTGCGCGCCAACAGCAATTTCGTGGTGGTGGACTGCGCCGCGCTTCCCGAGACCCTGGTGGAGAGCGTGCTGTTTGGCCACGTCAAGGGCGCGTTTACCGGAGCGGACCGGGACCGGGACGGCCTTTTCCGTCTGGCCGACGGAGGCACCCTGTTCCTGGACGAGATCGGGGAACTGTCCCCGGCCATTCAGAAGGTGTTTTTGCGGGTGCTCCAGGACGGCCGGTTTCGGGCCGTGGGGGCCAAGCACGAATCCCAGAGCGATTTCCGGCTGGTGGCGGCCACCAACCGCGATCTGGGCATCATGGCCGAGCGGGGGGGCTTTCGGGAGGATCTGTTGTATCGCCTGAAAACCATGGTCATCTCCCTGCCGCCGCTACGTACCCGTCCCGAGGATATCAAACCCCTGGCCATCCATCACATGAACCGGCTGTGCGAACGCTACCGCATCCACACCAAGGGGTTTTCCGAGGAGTTTTTTGCGGCCCTGGCGACCCATGCCTGGCCCGGAAACGTGCGGGAGTTGTTTAATACCCTGGAGCGCGTGCTGTTGCAGCACCGGGACCAGCCCGTGCTCTATCCCATGCATCTCCCGGACGATATCCGCATCCGGGCCATTCGGGCCGGGGGGCGGCCGGGCGCGGCCACCCCCCCCGAGCCGGAAGCGGGCAGGGCGGGTCGGAACTTCCCTGCCGAGGCAAGGGGCGGCGGAATGTCCGGTGAGGGCCTGCACGACCGACAAAGCGATGCCCGGGGCGGTTCCCTCGCCTGGCAAAGCCGCGGGACCGGGGCCGAAAGCGGCCAGTCCGCGCCCATAAGCGCCTGGAAAAAGTATCGCCGCATGGCCCTGGAAGAGGCTGAACACCGGTATCTTCGGGAGCTTGTGGCCGCCGCAGGGGGGAACGTGACCAGGGCCTCGGCCCTGTCGGGGCTTTCGCCCTCGCGGCTGTACGATCTTTTACGCAAATACGGCCTGGCCACCCGGTAGCAGGGCTCCATTTTTTCAGGAAGAAGTGGTGAAAAACCGGAATAGTGTTGCGGCGGTGCGTGCGGTTATGGTGCAAAGAAAAAGCGGAACAAGCTATCATGCTTGAATAATGAGTTATTTAGCTGGTTGGGCAGGCATGTGCTGGGTGGTACGATTTTTGGATTATAAAAAACAAGAGCAGACAATACCTCCCTATTGTTCTGACCTCTCCTTCAACTCCTGCGCGGGGGCCTTCACGGCCCCCCACCTTTTTTTAAGACCGCCTCCCGGAGGCTATGTTTCCGGCCCGAGTTGGCGTATGGCTCTTTAAGCCCGTGACGGGCGAACCCATGTCCACCAAAAAGCTCCTTTCCCCCCTGGCTCTGCCCATCTACGTCTTCGCCGCCGCCATATTTCTCGGCGCGGCGCTGCTGTGCAGCCCCGTCAGCCATGCCGGGGCGGACGTCTCCTTCCTCGACGCCCTGTTCACCGCCACCTCGGCCACCTGCGTCACCGGTCTGGTCGTGGTGGACACAGGCACGGCCTTTTCCACCTTCGGCCAGGTGGTCATCCTGCTGCTCATCCAACTCGGGGGCCTGGGCATCATGACCTACGCCAGCCTTTTTTTTTATTTGTGGCGGCGGCGGGTCTCCCTCACCGACCATATCGCCGTGGGTCAAAGCCTGATGCAGGATCCGTCCTTTCATCTGGGGCATTTTCTGTTGCGGGTTCTGGCCTGCGTCGTGGTCATCGAAAGCCTCGGCGCCCTGGTGCTGCACCTTCTCGACCCCCAGGGCTTTTCCCAGTTCTCGGCCGTGTTTCATTCCGTATCGGCCTTTTGCAACGCCGGATTCGGCCTTTTTCCCGACAGCCTCATGGGCTACCGGGGGAAGGTGGGGGTCAATCTGGTCATCATGGCCCTGATCATCCTGGGGGGGCTCGGTTTTACGGTTCTCGTGGAGATGTACCGCCTGGGACGGGAACGCCTGCGCCCCCGGGAACGGCTGGTTCCCCGCCGCAATCTCAGCTGGTATTCCCGCACGGTCCTGTCCACCAGCGCCTTTTTGATTATTTTGGGGGCGATCCTGCTGTTTGTCGGCGAAATGAACACCGGTTCGGCCGGACCGGACAAGGGCGACGCCGTGCTGGCCGCCCTGTTCCAGTCCGTCACCTGCCGCACCGCCGGCTTCAACACCCTGGACATCGGGCATATGGGCGAGGCCTCCCTGGTCATCATGATCCTTTTGATGTTCATAGGCGGCTCGCCGGGTTCCTGCGCCGGGGGAATCAAGACCACCACCTTCCGGGTGCTGGCCGCCTTCGGCCGGGCCCAGATGCGCGGCGGCAGGCAGGCGGTCATCGGCCGTTTCGCCGTGGATGAGGGCGCCCTGAACCGGGCTCTGACCCTGACCATCTTCGCCTTGGGGCTTGTGCTCGTGGCCCTGCTTGTGCTGTGCTTCACCGAGGGGGCCACCATGGCCCATCATCTGGCCCCGGGGCGATTCATGGATATTTTGTTCGAGGTGGTTTCGGCCTTCGGCACCGTGGGGCTTTCCACGGGATTGACCCCGCATCTCACGCCCGCCGGGAAGATCGTGGTCATCGTGCTGATGTTTGTCGGGCGGCTTGGCCCCATCGTGTTTTTATCCGTGCTCCAGGGGCTCCAGGAGCGGCCGCGCTACCAGTGGCCGGAGCAGGGCATGCTCATCGGATAGCCGTCCCCGGCGTCGGCGTGTCGGCGCGTCGACGGGCGGACATGTCTCCCGGCCCGGGATTTTTCCGGAGAAAAGGCGAGGACAAAAGTCATGGCCGTCATGCAGATCGGCATTATCGGATTGGGGAAATTCGGCTATTACCTGGGCAAGAATCTCATGGGCATGGGGCATCAGGTGCTCGGCCTGGACGCCGACCCGGAAAAGGTGCGGAACGCCCAAAGCGTCCTCACCCAGGTTTATCAGTTGGAGGCCTCGGATAAAAAGGCCCTGGAACAGATCCGGGTTGCGGACATGGCCCATGTGGTGGTCAGCGTGGGGCACTCCATGGAGGCCAGCATCCTCATCTCCCTGTACCTCAAGGAGCTTGGGGCGCCGAAAATCTGGGTCAAGGCCGTGTCCACGGACCACGAGAAGATTTTGCGCCGCATCGGCGTGGACGAGGTGTTCATCCCCGAACGCTACGCCGCCAAGCAACTGGCCCACAGGCTGGTCAACCCGGGGCTGATTGAGTTTCTGCCCATGGACCAGCAGGTGGCCATCAAGGAGCTGACCGTGGAGGCCTGGGCCGGGAAGACCCTGCGGCAACTGGCCCTGACCAACACCTTTGGGGTCCAGGTCATCGCCTACCGCCTGCAGGGTGAGAAAAACTACAGCTATATTCCCAAGGCCGACGAGCCCCTGCGCCAGGGCGATTTCCTGGTGGTGGTGGGCAATGAAAAAAAACTGGGCGACCTGAAACCCTAGCGCCGCCGCAGCCCGTCCGGGAAGGGGAATTCCCGAAGGCATCGCCTCCGGTTATGCCCGGGCCGATGTTTCCCTGGCATTGGTTTATCAATCTTAACAAGCACATGGCATTGTTCGCCAGCATCGCGAACAGGCCACCAGGACATCTCCATGCGATTCGTTGATGAGGCGGTGATCACCGTCAGATCGGGCAAGGGCGGGGCCGGAAGCATCTCCTTCAGGCGGGAAAAATTCGTTCCCCTGGGAGGCCCCGACGGCGGCGACGGCGGCAAGGGCGGCGACATGGTCTTTCGGGCCTCGGACAACCTGCTTACCCTCTACGATCTGCGCCTGAAGCGCGTCTACGGGGCCAAAAACGGCAAGGGCGGCATGGGGCAGCAGCGCTATGGGGCCGCCGGGCCGGATCTGGTGGTGGATGTGCCCACGGGCACCCAGATTTACGAGATCGCCGAGGACGGCGCGGAAACCCTGGCCGTGGACTTGGTGCGAAACGGCCAGACCTGGATCGCCTGCCAGGGCGGCCGCGGCGGCAAGGGCAACATGCATTTCGCCTCGGCCACCATGCGCGCCCCCCGGTTCGCCCAGCCCGGAGAGCCCGGCGAGGAAAAGAAACTGCGCCTGGAGCTCAAGGTGCTGGCCGACATCGGCATCATCGGCCTGCCCAACGCCGGAAAATCCACGCTCATCGCCGCCGTGTCCCACGCCAAGCCCAAGATCGCACCCTATGCCTTCACCACCCTGTCCCCCAACCTGGGGGTCATCGAGGACGCCGAGGGCCGGCGGGTCGTCATGGCCGACATCCCCGGGCTCATCGAGGGCGCCCACCAGGGGTTGGGGCTGGGGCACCAGTTCCTCAAGCATGTGGAGCGCACCAAGGCCCTGGTGCACCTCATGAGCGTGGAGGACATCAACCTGGAAGACCCCATGGCCGGTTTTGCCGTGGTGGACGAGGAACTGGCCCGCTTCGACCCGAAACTGGCCGAACGGCCGCAGATTCGGGTCTTGAACAAGATCGATCTGCTGGACGCCGAAACGCTGGCCGCCCTGCGGGCCGCCGTGCCCGGCGAGGCCTTGCTGGCGTCGGCCCGGGACCGGATCGGCCTCGACGCGGTGCTTTTGGCCATGAGCGGGATGGTCTATCCGGAAGGGGAGGAGGGGGAGGGATAAGAGATTTTCCGGGGGGAACTTTTTTGGAAAAAAATTCCCCCCGGACCCCCTTCAAAAAACTTCGACGCGCTTCGCGTCCGTGTTCGGGAGAGAGCATT
>NZ_JAZHDB010000200.1:0-13027 GCF_036584575.1 Desulfolutivibrio sp. | reverse complement strand
GGGCGCGGCGGGCGATTCCGGGGCGGCCGGGGCATCCGGCACGGCGGGCGTGGCGGAAGACCCCGGACTTGGCGCAACGTCAGACGCCGGACCTGCGGGCGGCACGGCCGGGATCACCGGGGACGACGCCTCAGCAGGGCTGGCCGTGGCCTGTCCCTTGGGCAGGTCGGCCTCGGGCAGGGTCAGATCACGCTCCCCTGGGGCCGTGGATTCGAGCGGGCCCGACGACGACTTCCCGTCCGGGGACGAGGCCGGGGAGCGCATCTCGCCGCCCTCGACCTCAAAAAGCGGCAGATCGGCGATGATGATCTCCACCCGGCGGTTTTCCTGGCGACCCTCGGGGGTCTCATTGGAGGCCACGGGCTGGTAGAAAGCCCGGCCCATGGCCGTGAACTGGGCCGGGTCCACCCCGTGGCGCTCGCTCACATAGCGGATGACCGAGGAGGCCCGGGCCGTGGACAGCTCCCAGTTGGACGGATAGACAAACGAACGGATGGGCACGTCGTCGGTATGGCCGACCACGAAAAACCGGCGGTCCTTGACCTTTTTCAGCACCTGCCCGACCTTGCCCAGGATGGACTGCCCCCGGGGGGTGATCTCGGCGCTGCCGGACACGAACAACACCTTGTCCACGAAATTGATCTCGATTTTCTCCCGGAAACGGCGGATGCGCACGTCCTTGGAGTCCACCTCGCCCTGGAGCTCGGCCAAAAGCGAATCGTAGGCGGTCTTGAGTTCCTCGGCTTTTTTCTCAAGCTCCCGCACCTGCTCAGTGGCCTGGCGTTCCTCCTCCTTGGACTTGAACAGCTGCTTGGCCAGGGATTCCACGGCCTGGGGCACGCCCTGGCGCTCGTAGAGCGTCTTGGCCAGGTAGGCGGTCAGGGCGATGGGAATGAGCACGATGGCGACCATAAGCACCTTGAGATTCTTTTTGCTCATACCGTATACTCCCTCTCCCGGACGGCCGTCGCCCGGTCTTGATGCCGGATCGTTTCCGGAGCATAGTCCGCCTGCCGGTTCACGCCACGCGCGGACCATAGCCGCTTCAGCGCAAAAAGACCACCCGGGACGCCTATGACAAAAAAAACGGTTCCGCCCCCCGCGCCGCGCGAGATGGACCTGCTGGAGATGCCCGCCTCAGGCCTGGCGGCCTACTGGCTGTCGCTGAAAAAGCTCCAGGACGCCAAGAAAGGGGTCAAGATCATTCAGGAGGAGCAGGCTGCCACCAACGAGCCCTTCATCCGCCATCTCTTGGACATCGTGTTTTCCGCGTTGCCGGAGGAGACCGTGCGCCGTATGGCCCTGGCCAAGGAACAGGCCCTTTTGCGGGACATCAGCCGCAAACTGACGATCATCGCCGTGACCCTTTTGTCCGTGGCCAGAAACGAGAATCCGCGCAAGACCCTGGTGGCCATGCTGTCCCTGTTCCCCTTCCCTCCGGTGCGCGAGGCCGAGGCCATGGACACGGCCAACCAGTTTCCCGAACGCATCAAGCGCGGCGAACTGGACCCGGCCATCATCGCCGACGTGGACCATGCCGCCCGGGCCGAGCACCTGATCCTGCGCCTTCTGCACTACGCGCTCACGGCCCGCCGCGACGGCAAGGCCGCCGCCGTGCCGCTGCTCAAGCACGCCCGATCCCTCTATTTCACGGAAAACTGGACGCTTCTGGCCGACGGATTCGATCCGCCCTTTCTGGAACGGCGTCTGGCCTCCCAGCGCGCCCAACTCCTGGCGGCCACCCGCTGCAAGATGCGCATGGCCACGGAAATGGCCTTAGGCATCCGCAACAAGCATAGCTATGAGGATGTGTTCCGCATCGCCCGGTCGTTCATGGCGGATTGAGGAAGATTGGATGAACGTTGTGGAGAGCTGGGCGCTTATCCCTGCTCCACCCGGTCGCGTCCGGCGGACTTGGCTTTGTACAGGGCCGTATCCGCGCGCCTAAGCAGATCGTCCAGGGTCTCGCCCGCCCCCTGGCCCTGAACCACGCCGAGGCTTATGCGCACGGGCAGGGGCTCAGCGTTCGGGGCCAGTCCCATGTCGGCCACGGCTCGGCGCAGGCGTTCAGCCACGTCCGCAGCCTCCCCCAGGCCGGTTTCCGGCAGGATGGCGGCGAACTCCTCCCCGCCCAGCCGCCCCAGGATGTCCACGGCACGCAGGGCGTCCGTCGCCGTGCGGGCCAGGGCGACAAGCACCATGTCCCCCACGCCGTGGCCGAAGGTGTCGTTGACCTTTTTGAAGTGATCCACGTCGAACATGATCAGGCTTAGGGGCCTGCCGGTCCTTTTGGTCCGCTCGATCTCGGCCTCGCCCATCTCCACGAATCGGCGACGGTTCAAAAGGCCCGTCAGACCGTCGGTGGTGGCCAGTTCGCGCAACGCCTCCTCGGCGCGTTTGCGTTCGCTGATGTCCCGAGCCGAACCCACGGCCCACCAGCGGTCGTCCCGGCGAAACGCGGCAACGGACAACTCCACCGGAAAAGGGGAACCATCACCCCGCCGGGCCACATATTCGCCGATCTCGTTGATCACCGCCCCGTCCCCCGTCTGCTTGAAATCCCTCAATCCGACCCGGGCCTTGTCCAGTTCGTCGGCCGGGGCCACCACATCGTGCAGGGGCCTGCCTTCCATGTCCTGTCGGGAGACGCCGAACATGCGCTCGGCCGCGCGGTTCCAAAAGGCCACCCGGCCCTGATCGTCGGTCATCACCAGGGCGTCCTGAGAGGCCTCGCTCATGGCCCGGAACTGCGACTCGCTGTCCGCCAGTTCGGCCTGGATCATGTCCCGCTTTGCCCGACCCGAAGCCCACAGCCAGGACAGCCCCCCAAGGAAGACCGCCAGGCCGACGGTCATGACGATAAAGACCGTGTTCAGCGGCGGGGCGAGACGTTCCTTCGGAACCCGGGCCACGATCTTCCAGCCCTCTTCGGGAATCATCACCGACGACGACGTGATGCCGATGGTGGAATCGGCTTGCACGACATCAAACGTATATAAGGCGCCATCCAAAAGAAACTGCCCCCGCTCCTGGCTGCGAATACGTTCCCAGGTTCCGGGCCAAGCTGACTGGACTGTCAGTTCACTACGTTCCCTAAGCTGAAATCCCCATTCCTCCTCCGGTGTCGGACCCACCAGCCAATACCCATCCGCATTGACCAGGAGTGGACGCCCAAGGGCAGCGGAGGCCGCCTGCCGCAACCGTTCGCGGATCACCTCGCCGTTGAGGTTGAGCACCACGATCCCGGCAAAACTTCCGTCCGCTCCAAGAACCGGGCTGGAAAAACGAAGAACGGGGAGCAGGGGGATCTCAATCTCGCCGCGCTCCACATTGAGGTCAAAGCGCGACACGGAAACCGAGCCGAAAGGCAGAAGCGTCCCTTTCTGGAAATAGGCGGTTTGCGACTTGTCCTGAAACTGGCCGTCCGGGGCGAGTCGCGCGCCTTCGGGCGTATTGTCCACCCTGACGGACTCCCGGCCCCGGGAGTCCAGAAAGCGGACCTGCACATATCCGCTCTTGATTTCGGCAAACGACCACAGCAGATCGACAATGCGTTCATGGTTTGACGCATGTTTCGAATCGAGTTCATCCGTGATGCGCGCGGCAAGGAAGGCGGCGTCCGCCGATCTGGCCGCCAGAATCGCCGACATGATCTGGGCCTCCCGGTTGACGCGGGCCGCTTCCCTGGCCTTGATGGCCTCCCGTTGCGAGGCGTTGGACATGGCAAGGTACATACCCCCGCCGATAATCACGAATACCAGCAACGAGGCATATAGCACCATGAAATGTCTAAGAATACGGCGTGACTCCGTCGGCACGGCCCCTCCTTACCCTGCATATCGACAAAAATACTAAGTGATCTCAAGAGATTTGTATGTCAAGAAAATTGAGACAGATGCATAACATGAGCAAAGCGGGTCGAAGAGATACCGATTAGCCATGGAATCATCGAGAAAGAATCCCAGAAAGTTCTGAAATATGTTTTGGAAGACAGTCTAGGAGGAATGCTGCATCAGGATCGGTGCAAAATTCAGTATCCGCCATCAGGATGTCAAGCCAGGCATCCGGCGTAACGCGGCGCAGGGCGGCTGCAAGATCAGGCACGTGTTTTTGAACATCCGGACGCTGCATAAGCGTGGAGAGCAGCCCCGCCGCGGCGGTCGACAGGCACCACCCGGGCAAAAACACCCGCTCCCCCACCCCGTCCAGCCGGTCCAGGCGCATGAAAAGGGTGGTGGTCAAAAAGAAATGCAAAAGCCCCCGCTCACCTCCGCCCAGGGCCGACGGCCCATATCCCCTGGCCGTGATGAGCCGGGTCTCCACCCCGCCCCCGTCGCTCCTGACCACGAAATCACCAGCCGCATGCCGCCAGGGCCAGATGCGCGCCCCGCTCTCCACATCCAGGCACAGGGCCAGGATGCGCGCGGCCTGCCGAAAGATCTCCTCGGCCGTGTCCGGCCCAAGAGGCGTCAGCCCGCCGCCGTCGAAATCCCAGGCCACTGCGCCTCCTCCGGATGTGGCGTGGAATTCGTGGAAGCCCGAAAACCAGTCCACAAGCAAAATATCCAGCCGGTCGCCCTCATCGAAGCACAGCGGGCGGGGCAGTCCGGCCTCGGGAACCTCCCGGGACAGGCGGGAAAGGACGACCTGCTCCCGGGCCAGGGCCGCCCAGCCGTGGGGGCTTGTGGCCACGTTGGCCCCGAGGAGGGCCCGTCCGCCGGGGAACCGGACCTCGATGCTGGCGGGGTGGTAGAGCGCGCCATGCTTCTGGGCCTTGAGGACGAGCTCCGTGACATCACCTGTCGTCACCGTCCGCCCGGCGGCCTCAAGCAAAGCCGCATGGCCCGCCCCCAGGCAAAAGTCACGCAGGCCTGCGAAATATTCCCCATAGGTGGTGGACAGGGGGCAGCCCTCCAGGGGGACGTCCGCCAGTTCCGGGGCATAGGGCAGGTCGCCGTGGGGCGAGGCCACCAGGAAGGTGACGGGCCAGGCGGCAACCGAGGAGGTCATGGGGCAGCGTGCCGCCGGGAGTCACGGAATCGTGCGGCGGCGGCGACGAAGTTCCCGGCCCAGTGGGGCGCTCCCAGGGCATGGATGTGGGTGTAGGCGGCGAACGTGGCGTTTTCGAGCAGGCCGTCCAGGCCGTGCAGCATGCCCGTGCCGCGTTGCATGTCCAGGCAGAAGGACTCGGGTCCGGGGGCCGGGGGCGGCGTGCCGTCCAGGGAGGCCAGACAGCGGGAATAGTGGAACTCGTGGCCGCAGAGGGGAAATCCCACGGGATGGAAGGGGTTTTCCCGGCGCACGGCGGCGTTGGAATAGCCAAGTCCCTGGGGCCTGGGGCACAGGGTGGTGGTCAGGGGAAAGACCCCGGCCATGGGAAAGGACTCGCCTGCCACCCGCAGATCCCGGCACAGATACATGAATCCGCCGCATTCGGCATAGATGGGCATGCCCGCCAGGGAAAAGGACAGCACCCGCTCACGCCCCTGCCGGTTGTCGGCCAGGGCCCGGGCCATGGTCTCGGGGAAGCCGCCGCCCAGATACAGACCGTCGATCTCGGGCCAGGGGTCCGGGGTGAGCAGGCTGACGAAGACCAGTTCCGCCCCGGCCCGCTCCAGGGCCTCCAGATTTTCCGGATAATAAAACCACAGGGCCGCGTCGCGCACCACGCCGATGCGCGGCGTCCCGGCATCCCCGGCGCGAAGGACCGGTTCCGGCCACAGCGGCAAGTCCCCCGGCCCTGGCGGAGCCATATCCGGGGCGGCCTGGGCCAGGGCCGTGAGCCGCGGCAGATCCACGCCGTCGGCCACAAAATCGGCCACCGTGTCCAGGATGGCCGCATGCCCCGCATGCTCCCGGTTGGATAAAAG
Source organism: Desulfolutivibrio sp. (assembly GCF_036584575.1). NCBI lineage: Bacteria > Pseudomonadati > Thermodesulfobacteriota > Desulfovibrionia > Desulfovibrionales > Desulfovibrionaceae > Desulfolutivibrio > Desulfolutivibrio sp. The sequence goes on along the minus strand of NZ_JAZHDB010000200.1, from coordinate 7,157 downwards.
CCCCATGTGCCGTTCCGGGATGGGGTTTTCCGGCATCTTGGGCAGCATGCCCAGAACCGGCACATCGGTATAGTGTTCGATGGTCTGGCGCAGGATGGTGCGGTGGCGCTCACCGGCGGTGCGGTTGCAGATGACCCCGGCCAGGTCGAGGCCCGGCTCGAAGGCGGCGCATCCGGCCACGATGGCGGCGGCGGTGCGGGTCATTTTGGTGGCGTCCAGGACCAGGACCACCGGGGCGTCCAGGCGTCTGGCCAACTCCGCCGTGGAGCAGGAGCCGAGCACGTCCTTGCCGTCGAAAAGGCCCCGGTTGCCTTCGATGACCGAGATGTCGCAGCCGTCTGATTTCTCGTAAAAAAGACCCCGGACATGACCCGGGGGCATAAGAAAAGGGTCCAGATTCGAGGCCTCCCGGCCGGCCGCAAGGCCGAGCCACGACGCATCAATATAATCCGGACCCTTTTTGAAAGGGCGTACCGTGAGTCCCTGTCGGGCCAGGGCCCGACAGACTCCGAGGGTGACGATGGTCTTGCCGGCTCCCCCGGAAAGTCCCGCCAGAACCAGACGCGGCCGGTTGCTCACGATTGCGTGCGCGTTATAGCCGGGGATGCCGACCTGCGGAACGATCCGGGAAAGGATCGCAACGTCCGCTAGTCTTCCTCGGCGGCCTGCTTGCCCACGCCGGCCAGACCATACATGGTGGTCGAGCCGCTGGACCAGTACATGAGCTTTCCGTCCTGCACCAGCGCGGTGAGAATCTTTTTGACCTCGCGCTGTTTCATGTCCGGGAAAACCTTGCACAAGTCGGTGAAATAGAACTTCGACTTGCCGGTCTTGCCTTCGAGGAACTCAATGACTTTTTGCTTTTCCGCTTCCATCGCGTCGCCTCTTTTTTTTTTCCGGGCACGGGAAGATCCCGCGCCCGGAGGTGTTGCGTCTTTTATGCCACGTGGCTGGTGAACTTGAACTGAGAGCTCTGCCGCCAGGTGTAGTAGGCCGGATCGCGGAAGTCGTCGATGCAGTGGTGGGAGAACTCAAGGCCGCAGACCTCGAAGAACTTTTCCCAGCCGATACGCTCGGCCCACTCGCCCAGACGCTCGTACTTGTTGGCGTTCTTGGCGTAGACCTCAACGATGTGCTTGATGGTCTTGGTCAGGGTCGGCCAACGGGGCGGCTCGTTGGGGATGTAGGCCACAACGACCTTGGAGAACTTCGGCATGGAGATCCGGTTGGACACCTTGCCGCCGACCATGAGCACGATGCCGTCGCCCTGTCCGGAGGCCAGGGGCATGGCCGGGCACATGGTGTAGCAGTTGCCGCAGTACATGCACCGCTCGGGATTGACGACCACCGAGTTGACCTTTTTGCCTTCCACTTCGATCTTGGACGGTTTGATGGCGCCGGTGGGACAGGCGGCCACGGCCAAGGGGATTTCGCAGATGTTGTCCAGGATTTCGGTCTCGACGATGGGCGGTTTGCGGTGGATGCCGACGATGCCGATGTCGGAGCAGTGCACCGCGCCGCACATGTTCAGGCAGCAGGCCAGGGAGATGCGCAGCAGGGCCGGCAACTTCATGGACTGGAAGTAATCGAACATCTCGTCCATGACGGCCTTGACCGGGCCGGAGGCGTCGGTGGCCGGGGTGTGGCAGTGGACCCAGCCCTGGGTGTGGATGATGTTGGAGATGCCAGCGCCCGTGCCGCCGATGGGGAACTTGAAGCTTCCGGCGGCGAACTTGCGGCCGGACAGGTCGGCCACCATCTCGTCCAGGGTCTTCTCGTTGTCGACCATGAACTCGATGTTGTTGCGGGTGGTGAAGCGCAGGTGGCCGCCGCAGTACTTGTCGGCGATGTCGCAGGCTTCACGAATGAGCGACACGGTCATGAGCCGGGCAGTGCCGCAGCGCACGGTGAAGACCTTGTCGCCGGTCTCGGACACATGCATCAGGATGCCGGGTTTCAGGATCTCGTGATAATCCCATTTGCCCTTGTTTTTCTTGATGACAGGAGGATAGAAATCCTCAAAATTCCGCGGGCCGATGTCGGTGATACGATCTTCCATCGGCTTGCTGGGATTGTATCCGGAAGAAATGAATGCCATGCTGGTATTCCCCCTTTATCTCATGTGACGTTCGCGGTAACCCTTCTCGTCGTGCTTCCAGCCGCCCGGGACTTCATCTTCCTTGAAGAAGATGTACGGGTTGGACCGGGGCTCCTTGACGTGCTGGGGTATGGCCTTGATATTGGTGACCTCAAGCAGCTTCTGGAAGCCCATGCGCTTCATGGTCTCGCCCAGGCGCTCGCGGTTCTTGCCTTCTTCCATCCACCAATCCCAGATGTTCTCGATGACTTCCTTGATCTCGTCGTAGGGCTCTTCGACCGGGATAAACGGCACGAGCATGGAGCCCATCTGGGCGCCGTCCAGGATCGGGGCCTTGGCGCCGCACAGGATCGTGGCGCCGGTCTCCAACCCGACCTTCAGGGCCGCAGGCATGACGTTCAAGCAGTGCATGCAACGGGTGCAGTTGCTGTTGTCGATGCTGAGCTTGGAACCGTCGTAGCTCATGCACTTGGTCGGGCAGCGGTCCACGACCTCGGCCACGATGTCGAACTTGCCCCAGTCGCGACCGGCGTGGGCGCCGCCATTGGGCTTGAACTCACCGGCCACGTACGCTTTCACGCGATCCTGGTCGATGCGGATGTCGTCCTTCCAGGTACCGATGACCGAGAAGTCGGAGCGGGCGATGGAGGCCACGCAGCAGTTCGGGCAACCGTCGAACTTAAACTTGAACTTGTACGGGAAGGCCGGACGGTGCAGCTCGTCCTGATAGTCGTTGGTCAGGGCGTAGCAGATGGCCTGGGTGTCGTAGCAGGCGAATTCGCAGCGCGATTTGCCCAGACAGTCGGCCGGGGTGCGCAGGTTGCTGCCCGAGCCGCCCAGATCGGTGTTGAGGGTGTGGGTCAGCTCATGGAAGATTTCTTCCAACTGCGGGGTGGTGGTGCCCAAAAGCACGATGTCGCCCGTGGAGCCGTGCATGTTGGTCAGGCCCGATCCGCGCAGATCCCAGATGTCCATGACGCCGCGCAGGTATTCGGTGTTGTAGTACTTTCCGGCCGGCTGGTTCACGCGCACGGTGTGGAAATGGGCCACTCCCGGAAACTTCTCGGGCTGGTCGCAGTACCGGCCGATAACGCCGCCGCCGTACCCGAACACGCCCACGATGCCGCCGTGCTTCCAGTGGGTCTCCTTGTCCTTGTAGGCAAGTTCAAGGACGCCCAGCAGATCGTCGGGGCAATCCTGCGGGATCTGAAAATCCAGCCCAGCCGGATTCTTCGCCCGCTTGTCGGCCTCCTGCTTGATGTCGGACACAAAGCTGGGCCATGGCCCGCTTTCGAGTTCGTCCAACATGGGAGTTTTGTGTTTCGCCATTTGTTTCCTCCAGTGGTTTTGAAGAGTTACGCCTTTACCAAGAACCGCGTGCGCCCAAGGGAACGACCTCCCGCAGTGGCGCAACCCCCTGCCAGACGCATGCCCAGGCACGGGGGGTGTTCGTACTCGACACGGGAAAACGTGAAAATCCGCACAAGAGTTTTACCTGTAAGGAATGCTTGGACAATCTGTCAACAGGAAACCCCTTGCATACCCTAGTCAGACAGGGAGTTACTTAACATCCAATTGAGATCGTTGCAAAGAAAATTTCGGTTCCGCCCGGACACGTTCCGTGCTAAATGTCACAAGAAACGCCAACCTCCCGGGAAGACACTCTTTTTGAAAAGTCTCTCACCTCCCCCCACCTGCCGCCGCTGCGGCGTCTGCTGCCGCAAAGGCGCTCCGGGTCTGCACCTGGAAGACCTTCCCCTGGTCGTTTCCGGGGTCGTGCCGCGATCAGCCCTGGTGACGCTGCGCCAGGACGAGACCGTGCGCGACAATGTGACCGGACGGCTGGTGACGCTTCCCCTCGAAATGGTCCGAATCGGGGCCTCCGGCGACAGCCCGGTTTGCCCTTTTTTTCGCGAACCAGGGGACTGTTTGATCCATGACCGAAGCCCCGCCGAGTGCCGGGCGCTGTTTTGCGCCGCACCCCACGCCCTCATGGCCATGTACGATAAAAACCGGATGACCCGGCGCGACCTGATCCCCCAGGCGAGCCCCCGGTGGGAGCTTGTGCAGATTCACGACGAGCGCTGCCCGGCGGGCGAGGCCATCCGCCTCTGCCTGGCCGCCCGGGGCGACCCGGCCGCTGCCGCCGCCCTGGCCGAGATGGTGCGCTTCGACGCCGCCTTCCGGGAACTGTGCGTGGAGAAGGCGGCACTCGCGCCGGACGAACTGAGGTTTCACTTCGGACGGCCGCTGGCCGAGGTCATCAAGCCCTTTGAGCGGAAACGCGCCATACCTTTCGCCGCAGAGGACTGCAAGACCCTTCCCTGCTTGGCGTCGCCTCCACCAAGCCGTTTCAGGCTCTGCCTCGGAAACGGACACACCGTATCTCATGATTCCCTGGCGGAGGTCTCCGTGATGTCGACCAACTCGGCCTGCATCCAGCCGCGCACCGAATTGAAAAGCCGCACGGTTCCCGCCGCCCGCACCTCGTCGACGCCGATGCTTCCCTCAACGATCTCCCCCTGTCGCAAAAGCTCCTCCCGGAACACCCCAGGCAAAAGACCGTCGGCCAGGGGCGGGGTCACGAGCCTTCCCCCGCGCTGCACGGCCACATTGGCGATGGTCGTCTCGGTGATCCGCCCCCTTTCATTAAAAAGCAGCACGTCGTCGCAGTCCGGCCGATCCCGGCGGGCCTGTTCGTAAGGAACGCGCCAGTCGGTCTTGTGGCGCAAAAGAATCTGCCCGGACGACACCGGCCTGCGGGCCAGGCCCAGGCGCACAATCCGGGGAAGCTCCCCAAGCGGCGCGGCCTGGACCTCGAAACGGCCGCCTGCCTCCAAGAGCAGCCGGACCCGGAACCGGCCCCTCGCACGCCCATCCAGCGCGGCTTCCAGCGCCCGGCGGGCCGCATCGGGGCCGAAGACGAATCCCAGGGTCCGGGCCGAGGCCCTCATGCGGGCCAGATGTTCCGGCAACAGGACATATCCGCCTGCGTCCAGCAAAAGGGTTTCCAGGAGCCGGAACGCCCCGCGCGCCCCACCAAGGAATCGCATCTTCACCTGGCATTCCGCGTATTCCCCCTCCGGGTCGGAGTCGATGGTCACCCCGCCGCCCGTCCAATACTCCGCCCGGCCGCTGGCGGCGTCCAGGCGGATGGTCCGGATGGGCACGCAGAATTCGCAGTCCCCGCCCGGGCGCACGAACCCCAGCGCGCCGCAATACATGCCCCGAGGCCGCCCCTCCAGGGCGCGGATGATCTGCATGGTGCGCACCTTGGGGGCGCCCGTGACCGAACCGCAGGGGAAAAGGGCCTGGAAGATCTCCAGAAGTCCGATGCCGGGCCGCAGGCGGGCGGCGATCTCCGAGGTCATCTGCCACAGGGTGGGATAGGCCTCCACGGTGAACAATTTTTCGAGCCTGACCGAGCCGGTTTCGGCCACCCGGCCCAGATCGCTGCGCAGAAGATCCACGATCATGACGTTTTCCGCCCGGTTTTTGGGGCAGGCGGCCAACTTAGCGGCCAAAGCCGCGTCCTCGTCCGGCCCCGATCCGCGCGGCATGGTTCCCTTCATGGGCCGCACGAGCACGTCCCGGCCACGGCGCTGAAAAAACAACTCCGGCGAAAAGCACAGCACATGGTGCGCGCCCATATCCACAAAGGCCGCATAGCCCGCCGCCTGTCCGGGCAGCAGGTCGGAAAACAACCGGCGGGAATCCTCGGAAAACGCCGCCTGAAACGGCATGGTATAATTGACCTGGTAGGACTCCCCGGCCCGTATATACGTCCGGATATGCCTCAGGTCGGCCAGGTATCGGTCTTTGGACACCAGGGCCCGCCAGGGGGAGAGGGCATAGCTCCCCGTTTCCCGGCCCGGGGATGGAGCGAAGGCCTGCTCCGGGGCGAGCGTGTACGGTGCGGCGTAGATGGCGGCATAGGCCAGGGGGAAATCCCGGGGGGGATGCACGGCCAGGGAGGGATCAAGGGCGGAGGCGGCCTCGTAGGCCACGGCCAGTACCGCCCATCGGCCGGCCTGGGTGGCCTGCCGGACCCGGGAAAACATCTCCGGCACGTCGGACGGAGTCAGGGCGCAACAGACCGCCAAGGGATTTTCAAAGGCCATGTTCCAGCCCGGGCCGTCCCCGGCCAGGGACTGAAACACCGCCGTCCCTTGACCGGTTCCCGGACCGCCCCCGGGCAACCGGGCCATATCGTCATGTCCTGCGGATTTCAAATGAAGTCCCAGTATGGTGCATTGCCTGGCAAAAGACATGCAAGGCACGGAACCGTCCGTGTTTCAGACTACGGCAGCCACGTCTCCCCTCCGGGCCAGGCGCAGGCGGCATCAATCCCAGAATCCGTCGTGCCGGAAGGTCAGGGTGCGTCGGCCGCAGGCCGGGCAGAGGTAGCCGCCCTCGAACAGCGCCGCCACGCCCCGGCCGTCCGGAAGATTCCAGGTGACCAGGGCCGGGCCGGGATGCTCCGGGGCCAGGGCGGGGTCGTTGTAGAACACCATGTCCGAGGCCGGGCAGTCCCCGGCCCCGGCGGCCGGGTCCAGAAGATTGCCCAGGGCGATGGCCCGGGCTTTCCGGCACAAGGCCGGAAAGCGGCAGACGGTGCGGAAGTTTGTCAGGCCGCCGAACAGGTTCATACGCTCACGATGGTAGCCGCAGGGGCAGGAGGCGGAAACGATGGCCCCGGACTGGGCCGGGGAGGGGACGGCCAGAAGAATCACCGGCAGGGTCAGAAGCGCGGCCTTTGAAAGACGCGCCATGACGCCGGAGAAGGCCCTTTTGAAATATCGCAGACACGTCCGGGCGTTTTGCATGTTGGCTTGCATCCGGGTTCACCCCTTTTCCACGAACTCTGCTCGAACCCATAGCCCGCCAACCCCGAAAAGGGAACCCAATCGCCGGATGCGGGAATCTCGGCATGGCGGTCAGCCCCGGAAGGGGATGCAGAATGCCCGCGATTTCACTGTGGAAGGTGTCGTTACCCGGCAGTCAACCCCGCAACCGCCGCGCACGCCCCCCTCGCCCTCCAAACGCCAAAAGCCCGGCT